>JAYVBB010000127.1:0-8087 GCA_043750715.1 Pseudomonadota bacterium
AGCTGGGCGGCCGTGGCAAGGCCACCGATGCCTCCGCCGAGGATCATTGCGTCGAAATGCGGGTTTTGACTGTCACGCGGCATCGATATCCACCCATACCAGAGTACGGTCGTCGTCGACGTCGCTCAAGTCCAATACATGATCCGGATCCTTGCGCAGTACGTCGACCATGTTCCTGATTTCACGGCCTGAATGCAGGGTGCCCTTGTGGAGCATGCCGTCCGAGCCGAGCAGCACGTCGACTTTTTCACCCAGGGTGACGGTCATCGGGGCCGGGCGCAGTTCGATGACGGGGTCCATGCCGAGGAGGTTGCCGCGGGCGACGAGCGTCGTCACGCGCGACTTCTCGCCCACCATCCCGTGGCAAACGAAGAGGGGGGTGTGCCCCGCACTCCAATAGGTAATCGCCTTGTCGCTGATGACGGCGATGCCCATGCTTGCCGTGTGCGGCGTCTTGATGCCCATCCGGCAAAGCGTGGAGTTGACGCGCACCAACCATTTCTTGCAGTCGAAGTCGGCGTCGCCGAGGCTCTCGGCCCAAAGCGACTGCACGGCGTGCACGACGAGGGCGGCCTGGATGCCTTTGCCGGTCGCGTCGGCGACGACCACGACGAGATCGCCGTTCGGGAGCGGGCGCAGCGTCATCCAGTCGCCGCCGACCCGGCTGTGGCGGCGGTGGAAGAGGCTGGCGTGCAGCTTGCCCGCGAAGTGGGAGTTGGGAGGGGGCAGCAGCGAGTCCTGGACTTCGCGGGCGCCGGCGAGGTCTTTCTCCATGCGGAGCTTTTCGTTTTCGATCACGAGCTTGTTGGCCCGGAGCTCCTGAAGGGCCGTGACTTTGACCCGCCGGCAGACGCCGAACTGGAAGAGCAGGCAGTTGATCATCACGAGCATGAAGACCCATAGCCACGGATAAGGCGTCGAGCTGTAGTCGTTGATCCCGCAGAACGCCATCGTGAAATAGGCGACGGCCGTCGCCGGCACGACCCAGTTGTGGTACGGGCACATCGCGAGCATGAACAGCGCCATCGTCAGCACGCTGCTCGACGCGATCAGCGAATCGGGCACGGAGCCGGTGCGGTGAATCGTCAGGTAGAGGCCGTACGAATAGAGCCCGACCATGATGAACTGCGTCGAGTAAAGGTAGTGCCGGAACGGCTTCTTGAAGCGATGGAAAATCAGGTACCAGAGCAGCAGCATGCCCAGCACCGAATAGTGCGTGAAATCAGTCAGATCTTTGTACGAAGGGACGACCCACCGGTCGACGACGATGCCGGTGATGTGGAAGGCGACTCCCATGGCGCCGCAAAGGTGCGCCATGTGCTCGTCTCTCTTGATCAGCGCCTGCTCGCAATAGTCCGCCTCCTCCGCCGTCATCGTCGACGGCATCTGAAAAGGCCATACGAATTGCTTGAACCAGGCACGCAAAGATCCGAGTCCTCCTCGAAACTTATCGGCTGGATACGGTTAATCCCCAGTCAAGGCTACGGCCCGTCTTTGGGAATAACGCGAAAACGCCGGATTTCAGAAACGGCCGAGGGCCCTAAAATCCGGCATGGATTGCAGCCGGGCCAGCGCTTCCCGGACCCGGGACTGGACCTCCGGCGGCTCGGCGGTCAGAACGTCGCTCGGATCCGGACTCGGGTCGACGACGGTGAGCCCGAGCGCCGGGGCGCGGCGAAGGTAAAGCAACCAAAGCGCAACGGCTTCCGTCACGGCTTGAAAGTCGAGGTCCTGCTCCAGGCAGTCGCGCGCGGTGGCGAGCAGCCGCACCGGAACTTTCAGTGAGCCATCCTGCGCGATCTGAGCCGTGCGGTGGAGGGCGGCGGAGTTGGCGAAACGGTCGAGCAGATCCTTTCGGTAGGCTCCGAGGTCGACGCCGGGGGCGTCCACCGTCTGTGCCGCGGCGTCCATCAGCTTCTCGACGAAGCGGCGATACTCAGGCACCTCGATGACTTCGTGGAGGTACGTGAGCCCCGCGCATTGGCCGAGATACGCCAACGCTGAGTGCGATGCGTTGAGGAGCCGGAGCTTCATGCGCTCGAAAACCGAGACGTCGGCGACGAGCTGCACGCCGGCCAGCTCCCACGCCGGGCGACCTGCGGCGAAGCGGTCTTCGATCACCCACTGCCGGAAGGGCTCGCACGCGACGAAGCCCTCGTCCCGCAGTCCCAGCGCGAGCGCCGCGGCCGTCAGGTCGTCGTCGGAAACGGAGGGAACGATACGGTCGACCATCGTCGACGGGAACGCGACGTGCCGCTCGACCCACTCCGCGAGGCGGGGAGCCGGTTCCAACTGGCCGAGCAGCGCCGCCTTCAGGACGCGGCCGTTCGACGGCAGGTTGTCGCAAGGCAGCAGAGTCACGGGACCAGAACGGGCGTCCATGCGGCGCGCGAGCCCGTCGACTAGCAGCCGGATCGTGTCGGGATCGCGGTAACCCTTCTCCGTGATCGTCAGAGAGACGACGCGGGTGCGACCGTCGGCGAGGCGCGTCAAAACCTGTTCGCGTTGCTCGGGCGCAAAAAGTGCTTCGCGGAGGCTTCCGATCAGGCGGTGGGCGCGTTCTTCCCGCGAGCGCTCTTCGACGACGAACAGGCCGTCCTGGGGTTGCAGCTGGCTGCGCGCTTTCGGGGAACGAAGGCTGACTGCGGCGATGCCCCAATCGCCTCCACCCCGTTCGACGGCGTCGTCGGTGTAAACCGCCTGGTGGGCGCGGTGAAACGCGCCGAGTCCTATGTGAACGATGCCGATCCCCAGCTCCCGCGGCGCGAACGCCGGACGCCGGACGGCGGGAGGCAGCTGGTCCATCGTGGCGAACGACAGGCGTTTCATAGTTTGTACGCCGCTTTGACGAGCCGGTACGTCAGGTCGACCGCGAGCTCGTGGGCTTCGTCTTCGTCGAGGCGATGCTCGGCGACCAGTTCCGCCAGAAACCCGCAGTCGATGCGGCGCGCCACGTCGTGGCGGGCCGGGATCGAGAAGAACGCGCGGGTGTCGTCGTTGAATCCGACCGTGTTGTAGAATCCCGCCGTTTCCGTCAGCGCGCGCCGGTAGCGACGCATACCCTCCGGGCTGTCGTGGAACCACCAGGCCGGACCGAGGCGCAGCGCCGGATAGTGGCCGGCAAGCGGGGCGAGCTCGCGGCTGTAAGTGGTCTCGTCGAGCGTGAACAGGATCAGCGACAGATTTTTCTCGTTGCCGAAGCGGTCGAGCAGGGGCTTCAGCGCCCGCACGTATTCGATCGCGACGGGAATGTCGGCGCCTTTGTCCCGGCCTAACTTTTGAAAGAGGGGGGCGTTATGATTGCGGAAGGACCCGGGATGGAGCTGCATCACCAGCCCGTCGTCGAGGCTCATGCGTGCCATTTCCATCAGCATGTGGCCGCGAAAGAGCTCCGCTTCCTCGCGCGAGATCTGGGCCCTCAGGGCGCGCTCGAACAGCCTCTCGGCGTCCTTGGAGGAGAGGTCCGCCGTGAACGCGGTCGGATGGCCATGATCGGTCGACGTCGCGCCGAGCGTCTTGAAGTAGCGCCGGCGCTCCTCGAGTGCGGCGATGTAGCCGCGGTAGCTGGTCGTGTCCTCGCCGGAGAGCTGGCCGAGATGCGCGAGGCCTTCGTGAAAGCGCTCGTGCTCGGGATCGACGACCGCGTCGGGGCGGAACGCCGGCACGACTCGGCCGCGCCAGGTGCCGTCTTTCAACTTTTCGTGGTGACGGAGGCCTTCGCTCGGGCAGTCGGTGGTGGCGAGGAGTTCGATCCGAAAGCGTTCGAACAAGGACCGCGGCCGAAACTCGGCGCGTTTCAGCGACGAGTCGATGAGGTCGAAGGTGTCGTCGGCCGTCGCCGCCGAAAGGCGCTGACGAATGCCGAAGACGTCGTGGAATACCTGATCCAGCCACATCCGCGTCGGGGTACCGCGGAAAAGGTGGTAGTTCTCCGCGAAGATCCGCCAGGCGCGGCGCGGCTCGAAGGGGCGCGACGGACCGTCCTTGCCGGCGACGCCGAGGTCTTCCAGGGCGACGCCCTGGCTATAGAGCATCCGGAACACGTAGTGGTCCGGCGTGATGAGCAACGCGACGGGATCCGCGAAAGGCTGGTCGTCGGCGAACCACTGGGGGTCGGTGTGGCCGTGCGGGCTGACGATCGGCAGCGTGCGCACGCTGTCGTAAAGACGACGCGCCACAGCGCGCACACCCGGATCCGCCGGCAGCAGGCGATCTGCATCGAGTCTCAGCTCGCTGGCCGTTTTCGGCATTTTCCCGGGTCCTCCGGCCTTGACAATCCGCGGTGGCGCGTCCCAAGATGCCGTTATATACGCCACGATTTCGCCTGACAAGGCGGCAAGGGAGCATGCAATGCGTATCACCGGCGCCAAAGTCATCGTCACCTGTCCTGGCCGCAACTTCGTGACGCTCAAAATCGAGACCGACGAAGGCTTGATCGGAATCGGCGACGCGACGCTGAACGGCCGGGAAAAAGCGGTGGTTTCCTACCTCGAAGACCACGTCGTGCCGTGTCTCATAGGGCGCGACGCGCACCGCATCGAAGACATCTGGCAGTACCTCTACCGGGGCGCCTACTGGCGTCGCGGGCCGGTGACGATGACCGCGATCGCAGCGGTCGACACGGCGCTGTGGGATATAAAGGCCAAGGTCGCCGGCTTGCCGCTTTACCAATTGCTCGGCGGCAAGTGCCGCGACGGCGTCATGGTTTACGGCCACGCCAACGGCCGCGACGTCGCGGAAGTCCTGGAAGAAGTCGGCAAGTACACGGAGATGAACTACAAGGCGATCCGCATCCAGTGCGGCGTGCCGGGGATGAAGTCGACCTACGGCGTCGCCAACGAAAAACTCTACTACGAGCCCGCCGACGCGACGCTCCCGACGGAGAACATCTGGTCGACCGAGCGCTACCTCGACTCGGTTCCCGGCGTTTTCGACAAGGTGAGGGCCAAGTTCGGCTTCGAGCATCACCTGCTGCATGACGTGCATCATCGCCTGACCCCGATCGAAGCCGGCCGGCTCGGCAAATCGCTAGAGCCTTACCGCCTTTTCTGGATGGAAGATCCGGTGCCGGCCGACCTTCAGGAAGGCTTCCGCCTGATCCGCCAGCACACGACGACGCCGATCGCCGTCGGCGAGGTGTTCAACACCATCTTCGATTGCCAGTACCTGATCCAGAACCAGCTGATCGACTACATCCGGACGACCGTCGTCCACGCCGGCGGCATCACGCACCTGAAGCGCATCGCCTCGCTCGCCGATCTTTACCACGTCAAGACGGGCAGCCACGGCGCCACGGATCTCTCGCCCGTCTGCATGGGCGCAGCTCTTCACTTCGACATCTCGGTGCCGAACTTCGGCATCCAGGAATACATGCGCCACACCGCCGAGACCGACGACGTCTTCCCACACGACTATTCGTTCCGGGACGGCTACCTGACCCCGGGCGACACGCCGGGACACGGCGTCACGATCGACGAAGAGCTGGCGAAGAAGTATCCGTACAAGCCGGCTTTCCTGCCGGTGAACCGGCTAGTCGACGGGTCGATGCACAACTGGTAAGGCGTTCGCCGCTTCGCGGACTGCCGCGGCGCCCGGCAAGGCCAACAACGTGCCCCGTGCCGTCACCTGCAGGGCGGCGGCGGCCGCAGCCTGCTTTGCCGCCGCATCCAGCGCCATTCCAAGCGCGACTCCCTGCAGGAACGCCCCGTTGAATACGTCGCCCGCGCCGCTCGTGTCGACGGCGGTGACGGTCGGGGGCCGAACTTCCAACACCTGGCGCCCGACGCGGTCGTAGATGACGACCGGCTCCGGACCGGCTTTGAGGACCAGAGTCGAGACTCCTCGTTCCCAGAGTTCCTGGGCGAGCTTCTTCGGCGATCCGCAAGGCACGTACATCGCTTCGGCGGCGACCGGCACGTCTTCCTCGGAGAGGAACAGCACGTCGACGTGGGGGAGGAGCTCCTTGAGGCCCGCCGCGGCTTCCGCGGAGGACGTCAAACGCGGCCGAAAATTGACGTCGTACGCGACCTGGCGACCGGCCGCTTTGGCGGCGCGTACGGCGTGCAGAACGGTCGCCCGCGCCGTCGTCGAGATCGCTTGAGTGATGCCGCTCGTGAAAAAGATTTTGGCGGAAGCGGCCACGGCGTCTGGCAAGTCGTCCGGCTCCATGCGGCTCGCCGCGCTGCCCGCGCGCACGTAGTGGAACCGGCGTTCCCCGCGGCCGTCGACTTCGATGAAGTAAAGGCCGTTGAAGCCCGGCCCTACGGCCGCCAGCGAGCCGTCGACGCCGTGCTCCGCAAAAGTCGCGCGGATCGGGGTCTGGAACGCGTCGTCGCCGAGCCGCGTGAGATAAGCGGTCCGCGCCCCGAGGCGGGACGCCATCGCGAGCGTGTTCAGCGTGTCGCCGCCGACGGCGCGCCGGTACGTACCGCTGCCGGCGGGCTCCTCGAAGAGCTCCACCATGCATTCTCCGAGGCCGAGGATGTCCCAGGTCTCCAAGCGAACCTCAGGGCGCCCGGCAGAGCTGGGCGAGGCGCGCGCAGCTTTGCTCGATGCCGGTCCAGTCGTTCGCGGCCAGGCGGTCCTTCGAGAAGACGTTAGCTCCGACGCAGACGGCGACGGCGCCGGCCTGGAGGAACGGCTTCACGGTCTCTTCCGAGACGCCGCCCGTGACGATGAGTTGCAGGCCGGGGAGGGGAGCGAGCAGCGACTTCACTCCGCCCGGGCCGTGGAGGCTCGCGGGAAAGAGCTTTTGGAGCTGGCAGCCGGCGTTCTTCGCGGCCATCAGCTCGCTTGGCGTCAGGCAGCCGGGAACGTAAGCGAGGCCGCGCGAGCGGAACCAAGAGATGAGCTTCGGGTCGGAGTGCGGCGAGACGAAGAACGAGGCGCCGGAGCGCACGGCAGCTTCCGCGTCGGCTTCCGACACGATCGAGCCGGCGCCGATGAGCGCACCGGTAAGTTCACCGGCGAGCTTGGCGATCAGGCCTTCGGCTCCCGGCGTCGTGAAGGTGATCTCGAGGGCCGGAATGCCGCCCCGGAACGCCGCCAAAGCGGCCTGATATGCCTGCTCGCGCTCGTCGGCGCGCAACACGGCGACGATCTTATGGTCCTTGATTCGGGCATAGGCGTCGATCATTTCGCAACCCTAGCACATCTGTCAGAAAGGGATAGACCGCCTGAGGAGAAATGGGTACGACCGATCTATAACATGGGGAAAACATGCGCATCCAAAAGCTCGTTCTCGCTGCCGCTTTCGCCTTCACGTCGCTCGCCGCCCAGGCCAAACCCGTGACGCTGACCATCGTCGACGTCGCCGGCGACCTCTCCTACACCAAACAGATCTGGGAGAATTACCGCCTGGCGCATCCCGAAAAAGTCGCGGCGATCGAATACCAGACGACCAACGCTCCGCTGCTTCCGGCCAAATTGATGGCGCAGCAAAGCGCCAAACGCCTCGACGTCTCGCTCGTCCTCAGCGGCTTCGACGCGATGGCCGCCGGAGTGGAAAAGGGGCTTTGGGAAAAAATCCCCGTCCCCGCAGCAGACTACTCCGACGGAGCGAAGGCGAACAACGCGCTGGCGAAAGGCTTCGGCGCCGCCGTCGTCTACAGCCCGAGCGGTCCGCTGATCGCCTACAACCCCGACACCGTGAAAAATCCGCCGACCACGATCGCCGAGCTCGGCACGTGGGTGAAGGAGCATCCGAAGCGCTTCTTCTACGCGCGGCCGGCCAACTCCGGCCCGGGCCGCACCTTCCTGATGGCGCTCCCGTACCTGCTCGGAGACAAGGATCCGCGGGACCCGAACCAAGGCTGGGATAAAACCTGGGCGTTCCTCCAAGGCCTAGACAAAGACATCGAGTACTACACGCCGGGCACCACCGCGCTGATGAAGGAGTTCGGCCAAGGCGGCCGCGACCTGACCGTCACGACCGTCGGCTGGCAGGTTCAGGTGCTCGCGAACCAGACGATCCCGAAGACCTTCAAGACGCTCGTCCTGAAAGATGCCGTCTGGGTCTCCGACGCCCACTTCATGCTGGTGCCGAAAGGCCTCGAACCCGAAAAACTCGCCGTCGTCCTCGACATGAT
>JAYVBB010000128.1:0-2324 GCA_043750715.1 Pseudomonadota bacterium
CCCACGCGTCCGTCGCGGCGAACATTTCCCCCGACCGCAAAGCCTTTACGCTGCTCTTCGATTCGTTCGCCATCGACGTCCCCGAGCTGATCAAGGGCCAAACCCGGCAAGCGGATTGCGAGCTCGAGATCGACCTGCTTTCCGTCAAAGGCTGGCAGCTAACGCTACTCACCGTCGACGAGCGGGGCTACGCTGCGCTGAACGAAGGCGACGTCGCGACGTTGACGACGGATTTCTCGTTCTTCGCGAAAGGCCCTTCGGCGCATTTCCAGACGCGCCTCGAAGGCGCGATGGACGACACCTTCCAGCGCCGCGCCGAGGCGAGGCTGCTCACCTCTCCGTGGTCGGGTTGCGAACGCACCAAAACCCTGTACGTCAAGCTGGGCGCCAAACTCAAGGCCGCTACGAATCTGCCGGCTTATCTGGCGGTCGACGCCGTCGACGGCGAGCTGCACCACGAGGCTGGTTTGGCCTTCCGCCGCTGCGAGTAGTAAGATCCTCCTGCCGTCCCATGCAGGAGAACCGCCCATGCGTCTTGCTCCCATCGCCCTCGCTTCCGCCTTGCTGGGATCCTCCGCCTTCGCCGCCAGCGACCAGAGCTTCGTCGCGCTCGCGCTGACGCGGACCGAGGACCACGCGGTCGCCGAAGGCGACGAGTCCAGCGACGAAGTCACGATCATCAACGCGACGTTGGGCTTCGGCATGGGCTCGGGCCTGGTCCTCGGAGCCAAATACTACGACTACAGCAACGACTCCGAGTTCCTTACGGACGACAGCACCGTCATCCAGGGTTTCGGACCGCTGATCGGGTACTACCACCAGAGCGGGTTTTTCGGCGCGGCGTCCTACCTTTACAAGCCGACCAAGACTTACAAGACCGACAACGGCAACGTGCGCTACGAAGGAGGAAGCGGCTACGTCCTGGAGGCAGGCAAGTCGTTCCCCGTGTCGAGCAGCTTTGCTTTTGCCGTGGAGCTGGTGCAAGCGAAGACGAGCTACGAGAAGGTCAAAGGCGCGGGAGCGGACGACGACCTCGACAAGGAATGGTCCGACACCAGCCTTTATCCATACGTGGCGCTCTTCGTCTATTTCTGAGCCGGACGGCGTTCAGCCGCCTTTGACGAAGGGCAGGCTCAGGTCGTCGTTTTCGTCCTCGGTCACGCCAAGCTTGCCGAAGCGCTGGACGATACCGCCCTGGAGATCCATCGGATACTTCATCGGGAGCGCCGAAACGCGGTTGCGGCCGTCATTTTTGCTCTTGTAGAGCATCAGGTCGGCGACCTTGACGATGTCCTCCGCCCGGCCGCGAAAGCCCTTCGGCACGAAGGCGCAGCCGAGGCTCGCCGTGATGCGGAGCTGGCAGCCGTCTCGCTCGAACGTGGCGCGGGCGATAGCCTGGCGAAGCGCCTCCGCCTTCGCTTTGATTTCGGTCACCGACCCGGCCTCGCAGACGATCACGAACTCGTCGCCACCGTAACGGGCCGCCAGCGCACCCTTGCCGAGCGCCGGGCACTGGCGGATCAGCTGGCCCACCTGGACCAGCATGTGGCTGCCGATCAAGTGGTTGGTGGTGTCGTTCACCGATTTGAAATGGTCCAGATCGATCATGATCACGCCGAGCGAGACGCGGTCCCTGCGGCACTTGCGCACGGACTCGGCGAATCCCTGGTTGAAATGGCGCATGTTCGCGAGCCCCGTGAGCTCGTCGGTCAGGCTCAGAACGCTCAGCCGGTGATTGGCGCTCCGCAGCTCGTCGGTCATTGCTTTGAGGCGAAGCACGGCGCGCAGCCGCGCCATCACTTCCGCGGCGGTAGCGCCTTGGCGTAGGAAGTCGTCGGCCCCCATTTCCAGGCATTCGACGCTGAGCGTGCCGTCGTCCTTCGGGCGATGGTCGACGAAGACGATACCGGTATGACGTGTTCCCTCCGCCGCGCGGACGCGCATCGCGAGCTCGAGCCCGAGCTGGTCGAGCTGAGCCGTACTAATCAGCAGAAGATCCGGATGGCGCTCGCGGAAGAGCGCCATTGCCTGTTCGACCGAATCGGCCGTCAGGAACTCGAGTTCGCCGTCGACGGCTTCCTTGGCCAACGTTTCGAGCATGCCGCGGCGATGCCCTTGGTCGGGGTCGACCACGAGCAGCGTCATCTTGCGGGAAATGCCGCGTCGGACCAGCGTCACACCAAGTTCCTCCAGGAAGTTTCAAGTCTTGGGCTTAAAAAGCCCCAAGGGGAATAGCCACGGGGTGTATCGGAGCGACCATGCTGGCCTTGACGGCCCCCTTCGCTCACGCTCCAACTCGTCAATTTCCTGACGGAATTATCTGG
>JAYVBB010000129.1:0-6592 GCA_043750715.1 Pseudomonadota bacterium
GGCCAGATTCCGCTCAAAGCATGCGCCAAAATCAGAGTGAGAATCGGAGTTAATGCCAGGACGGCGCTCACCCGCGAGGCTTCCCAGTGGGCCAAGGCCTCCGCAAACGCGCCGTAAGCGATGACCGTGTTGAAAGCCGCGAACGTCAGGAGCGCGATGCCGAGCCCGTCCAGCATCTTTACCGACGCGAACGACGCGAAAGGCATGCCGCAGACGAAGCCGCCGGCGTAGATCAGCATCATCAACGGCTGCGACTTGAAGACGGTGAGGAGCTGCTTTTGCGCCAAGGCATAGGCAGCCCAGGTTACCGACGCGAGCAGGATGTAGACGATCCCGAGGCCGTATTCGGGTGGCGCCTCGGCGGAGGGTCCCCTCCCCCAGAAATAAAGGCCAAAGCCTCCGAGCAGCACTCCGAGTCCGGCCCACTGGAGGCGGCCGAGGCGCTCGTTGAAGAAGAAGATGGAGGCGAGCAGGAACATCACGGGCGAGATCTGGATCAGCAGCTGCGCCGTCGCCGGCGTCGTCAGGTGCACGCCGAGCTGAAAGAAGACATAGTTGCCCGCCAACCCGAGGATTGCGATCAGGAGCAGCACCCAGTCGCCGCGCGCCATCGCTTTGAGCTTCGGGAGTTCTTTCCGCATGGCGAGGACGGCCGCGAGAAACGCCCCGGCGACGAGAAAGCGTACCGTCATGCTGGTGAAGGCGCTGATCGTCTTCAGCAGGATCCCGAGGGCCAGCGGCAGGCATCCCCACATGACGGTCGTCACGAGAGAGAGCCCGAGCCCGCGTTGCCAGCGGCCCGAGACTTTGTGGGCCGTCATGCCTTGCTCCGGACCGCGGCCACCCAGTACGGAATGGTCAAACCGCAGCCGAGGAGGACCAGAATCGAGATGAATTGAGAGGTGGAAAGCCACGTCCCCGCGACTGAACCGCGGAAATCGTCACGGACGAATTCGAGCGCGAAGCGCAGGTTCGCGTAGCCAACGATGCCGAGAAAGCCGACGAAGCCCGGCTTGAAGGCGAGTCTGAGGCGCATGAAGAGGCGGCAAAGCCCGAACACGAGTAAAAGCACCGCGCCCGATTCCATCAGTTGCACGGGGTAGCGGGCGATGCCGTCTTTGAGATTCGGGAAGATAACGGCCCAAAACGGCGCGACGCCGTCAGTCAGCGGAGCGGCGCTCCCGTAGTCGTCCCCGTTCAGAAAGCAGCCGACCCGCCCGATCGCGAGGCCCAGCATACCGGCGGGAATCGCCAGATCGACGATGTTGCCGAAGGGCAGACCCTTCATCCGGACGTAAAACGTTCCCGCCAGAAACGCCCCGATCGCTCCACCGTAAAACGTCATCGGTCCGAACCGAAACAGCGCTTCGGCGATGCCAAAGCCGTGCACGTCGGGCTCTTCGATCACGATCGAAAGGAGGCGGGCACCGAAGTACCCCGTGACGTACGCGACGACGTAGAGGCGCGCGAGCTCATGTCGCGGAACCTGGGAGTCGTGCAGCCGCCCGAGGTGGAGCAGCAGCAAGAACGTCGCGATCGCTCCGAACACGTAGAATGCGTGCCAGGAGGGAATGACGACCGGACCCCAGTCGAACAGAATCGGATGCAACCGGACCTCGGCTTAGTTCCTGGCGACCTCGTCCGACGTCTTACTCATCAACCGCATCGCCGGACCGGGGAGAACCGTGCCGAGCAGGAGGTTGAGAATGAGAGCCAGCGCCAACACGACCGTCGTTACCCATGCGCGTGTCGGATTCAGCGGCACGGCGACCTTGATCGGCTCGGACATGTACATGCGCACGATGACGCGGAGATAATAAAAAAGAGAGATGCTCGACCCGATGACGCCGATGATCACCAGGCTGTAAAGTTGGCTTTGCAGGGCGGCGTTGAAGACGAAGAATTTACCCATGAAGCCGACCGTCGGCGGCATGCCGGCGAAGCTGAACATGAAGACGGCGAGGGCAAAGCTGGCCCACGGGTGCTTCTTCGACAGCCCCGAGAGATCGTCGAGCGAGATGTTGTCGTTGTCGTCGTTCTCGAGCCACATCAGGACCCCGAAGGCGCCGAGCGAGATCAAAGCGTAACCGACGACGTAGTAGAGGATCGCCGAGACCGGGAAGGCGGCGGAGGCGCCGCCGATGGCGCAGATGGCGATGGCCATGTAACCGCTGTGAGCGATCGAGGAGTAAGCGAGCATGCGCTTCAGGCTGGTTTGGACCAGTGCCATGATGTTGCCGAGAATCATCGAAAGTATGGCCAGGAACATCAGCGCCGGGAGCCAGACGTCGTAGAGCGGCGCGAGGCTGCCTGCAAAGAGGCGCATGGTGACGATGAGGATCATGACTTTGACCGACGTCGCCATGAAGGCCGTGATGCCCGTCGGGGCGGCTTCGTAGGTGTCGGGTGCCCAGAGGTGGAAGGGGGCGAGAGCGAGCTTGAAGCCCAGGCCCGCGAGCGTCATTACGACGCCGACGCGCACCCAGTTGTGGTCGACCATCTTCGGCACCGCGTCGACGATCTCGTTGAGGCGGAGGCTTCCCGTCGCCGCATAAAGCAAACCGAAGCCGAAGAGGAGAACGGCCGCCGCGAACGATCCGAGGACGAAGTACTTGATCGCGCCTTCCTGGCTCCGGCGCGACGGATTCAGGTAGCCGACGACGGCGTAGAGGCCGATCGAGGACAGTTCCAGGCCCGTAAAAAGCGTCACGATGTCTTCGCTGGCCACCATCACGACCATGCCGGAGACGATCATCAGGAAGAGGGCGGAAATCTCGCCGCGGAAGAATTTGGCCTTGAGGAAGGTGTCCCGGTACATCAGCGCGATCACCAGGCCGATCACCAGGATCATGCCTTGGCCGAAGCGACCGAGCTCGCCCGCGAGGTAGGCGCCGTCGAGGTAGGACGTCTCGACCGCCGGAGAGCCGGTGAAAACCGTGACCAGGGCTGCGAGCATCGTCAGGATCATGACGCCGTAAACGGCGGTCTCCGTGCCGATCTTCTTGAAGACCGCCTGGAGCATCGCGACGATTGCGCCGGTGCAGAGGATGAGAACAGGCATCGCCGCGAAGTAGAACTCGCGCGTGATGGTCGGGAAGCTGAAACTAAGCGTCTCGTTCAATGTCCTTCTCCCGCTACTTGCTGGTCTTTGGCGTCCGCGTCGTGAGGCGTGACGTCGACCAGTCGGTAGCTCCGGTAGTTGTTGGCCAGGTGCTCGATCGAGGGCCGGATCTTGTCGAGGAACAGGTTGGGCGCGACGCCCATCACGATCGCGAGGATCGACAGTGGCACCAAATAGCCGAATTCCCGGGCGTTCAGGTCCTTGAGCTGCTTGTTCTCCTCGTTGTCGAGCGGCCCGAAGAGGATCTTGCGGCAGAGGGTCAGCATGTAGACGGCGCCGAGCAGGACGCCGAGCGAGGCGGCGATGCCCGCGAACGGAGAAGACTGGAACGTGCCGAGCAGGATCAGAAACTCGCCGACGAAACCGCCGGTGCCAGGGAGGCCGACCGACGACAGGGTCGCGACGATCAGCATGACGCCGAACCAGGGCATGACTTTCGCCAGGCCGCCGAAGTCCGCAAGCAACCGCGTGTGGCGGCGCTCGTAGATGACGCCGACCAGGAAGAACAAGGCGCCCGTGCTGATGCCGTGGTTGATCATCTGGTAGACGGCGCCGGTGAGCGCTTCCGTCGAGAGCTGCTGGCCGCCGTTGACGAGCGCCAGCGAGCCGATGACGACGAAGCCCAAGTGCGAGACGGACGAGAAGGCGACCATTTTCTTGGCGTCCTTCTGCATCCAGGCGTTGAGCGCGCCGTAGATGATGCCCGTGACGCCTAGCGCTACGAGCACCGGAGCGAACGTCGCGACGGCCTCGGGGAAGAGCGGGATCGCGAAGCGGATGAGGCCGTAGGTGCCGAGTTTCAGCATGACGCCGGCCAGGATCACCGAGCCTGCCGTCGGGGCTTCGGTGTGGGCGTCAGGCAGCCAGGTGTGGAACGGGAACAGCGGGACCTTGATCGCGAAGGCGACGGCGAACGCTGCGAACAGCCACATCTGCGTGTCGTACAGCGGTTTCGCTTGGTACAGCTCGATGAGGTTGGTCGTGTAGGTGCCCGTCTGCTCGTGGTTCAGGATGTAGAGGACGATCATCGCGGCGAGCATGAAGAGCGAGCCCGTGAACGTGTAGATGATGAACTTGGTCGTCGCGTAGACCCGGTTCTTGCCGCCCCAGATCCCGATCATGAAGTACATCGGGATGAGCATCGCTTCCCAGAAGATGTAGAAGAAGACCAGGTCGAAGGCGACGAGCGAGCCGAGCATGCCGGTTTCGAGCGCCATGAAGAGCGCGAGAAAGGCCTTCTGGCGTTTGTCGTCGAGGTGCCAGACGCTCAGCAGGATGAGCGGCGTCAGGAACGTCGTCAGCATCACCAGCAGGAGGTTCAGGCCGTCGACGCCCATGATGTACTTGGTTCCGAACTGCGGAATCCAGGAGTAGATCTCGGTGAACTGCAGGCCTGGAGTCTGCGGGTCGAAATACCACCAGACGTGAAGGCTGGCGAGGAACGTCACGACCGAACCGCCCATCGACACCCAGCGTGCCATGCCCAGGGTCGGGCAGAACAGCACGCCGATCAGCGTCACCAGCGGCAGGAAGGTCATGATCGAAAGAATGTGGCTGTTAATAAATTCCATAAGTCCCCGTGCGAACGTCATTCCCAGCGGCGCGTAGCAACGCGCTGGGAATCTAGAAAAGAAGCACCGTCAACATGCAGATAATGCCAACTACCAAAACCATCCCGTGCCGATGCAGACTCCCTGTCATCCGGAAGCTCGCCAGCCCGCCCACCAGCGTGCAGGCCTGCCCCGACGCCGTTGACGATGCCGTCGATGATCATCGTGTCGACCACTTTCCAGAGGAACATCGACATCTCTTTCAGCGGCTCCACGATGTAGCCGTTGTAGAACTCGTCGACGTAGTACTTGTTGGTGAGCACCTCGTGGATCTTCGCGAAGCGGGCCTTGAGGCCTTCCGCGGCGGCCGAGGGGCCGTTGCCGTACATCTTGATTGCCAGTCCCGACGCGAGGAACATGCCGAGCACCGAAATGCCCATTAGCAGGAATTCCTGGGAGTGCGAGTACTCGGCATGGAGATGCGCCCAGGCTTCGTGCGCCTGCGCCGGGATCTCGATGACGGGCTCCAGGTAGTGTTCGAACAGCATCGGGGCGGGGAAAGGCAGGACGCCCGGGACGTTCAGGTAGCCGACGAAGGCGGAAAGCAGCGCCAGCACGACCAGCGGCGCCCACATCACGGGACTCGTTTCGTGGGGTACGTGATGGGCGTCGCCCTTGCCGTGCTCGTGCGCGTGACCGCCTCGGTGCGGGCCATAGAAGGTCAGCATCAGCAGCCGGACCATGTAGAAGGCCGTACAAAGCGCCGCGAGCGCGCCCATGCCCCAGATCACCGGGCCGCCGCCCGTCCAGGCGCGCCAGAGGATCTCGTCTTTGGAGAAGAAGCCCGCGAGTCCCGGGAAGCCGATGATCGCGAGGACGCCGACCAGCATCACGATGTGCGTGACGGGCATGTACTTCTTCAGGCCGCCCATCTCGAGCATGTCCTGCTTGTGGTGCATCGCGACGATGACCGAGCCGGCGCCGAGGAAGAGGAGGGCTTTAAAGCAGGCGTGGGTCAGCAGGTGGAAGACGCCCGCGCTGTAGGCGCCGACGCCGCAAGCCAGGACCATGTAGCCCAGCTGCGAGACGGTCGAATACGCGAGCACCTTCTTGATGTCTCGCTGGACGATTGCGATGGTCGCGGCGAACAGAGCCGTCGCCGCGCCGACGGACGCGACGATCATCTGCGTGCCCGGGGCCAGGAAGTACAGGAAGTTCAGGCGGGTCATCATGTAAATGCCGGCCGTGACCATCGTCGCGGCGTGGATGAGCGCCGAAACAGGCGTCGGGCCGGCCATGGCGTCAGGCAGCCAGACGTAGAGGGGAAGCTGCGCCGACTTGCCGCAGGCGCCGACGAACAGCGCCAGCGTGATCCATCCGATTGCCTCGATCTGCGGGCCGTTGAGTTGCGCCCCCGCTCCGAGCACGAGCTCCTTCAGCTCGCTGAAGGAAACCGTGCCGAAATACTTGTAGGTCATGAAGATGCCGAGCAGAAACCCGATGTCGCCGATCCGGTTGACGAGGAAGGCTTTCATCCCCGCGCCGGCGTAGGCGTCGTTTTCGTACCAGTAGCCGATCAGGAGGTAGGAGCACAGGCCGACGCCTTCCCAGCCGATGAACATGACCAGCATGTTGTCGCCGAGAACCAGCAGCAGCATCATGAACACGAACAGATTCAGGTACGAGAAGAAGCGCCACGTGGACTCCTCCTCGTGCATGTAGCCGCCGGCGTAGATGTGAATCAGGCTGCCGATGCCCGTGATGATCAGCAGCATCAGGCCCGACAGGCGATCTAGGATGAAGTGGAAGGGGGCTTTGAAGCCGCCTGCCTCGATCCAGTCCATGCCGTGGATCACCTTGGCGTTGCCGCCGGCGTGCATGAAGTCCAGGTAGGTCAGAAGCGCGCAGACGAAGGCACCGA
>JAYVBB010000130.1:0-4395 GCA_043750715.1 Pseudomonadota bacterium
GTTCCCCGCCTCTCAATACAGAATATCCGCCCGAATGATCGAGATCGCCGTCTGGAGCCGCCCGCAGGGCCGCGGCTCCGGATGGCGGTCGAGATCGCCGGTGGTGAGCCCAATCTTACAAGCGGGCGCGGCGCAGCCAAGCCCGTACTATTAGTTCTGACAGGTACAGCCGCCCGCAGCCGCCGGCGGAGGCCCGCTGACGACGCCGGTTTGGGCGGGCGTCGCCGCCGCACCGCTGGAAATCGCAGCCGTGGCGCCGGATATGAGCGTCGAGAACATCTTGGCGTTCAGCTGGTTTTGGACCTGCTGTTGCTGTTGGGTTTGCTGCTCCGGCGACAGCACAAGCTGCTGCGGTCCGGTCGGCGTTGCCGCGGCGGCTTGCGGCAGCACGGGCTGATGGTTGACCTCGATGACTTGCGGCAGAACATACGGCCGAGCCCGGATTCCCGCGACCGGCTCCGCCGGCATCGTGCGTTCGGTGTCGACGGCAGTGTTGTGACGGCGGAACGTCATCGGTTCGGGCTTTTTCGGATCGGGAGCTGGTTCTTCCTCGCCGCCGGCGGCCAGGAGGTTCAGCGAGCCCGATTTCTTGACGGAGCTGAGTAGGATCGACTTCGGCGCGAGGACCGGCACCGAACTCAGAAAGTAGTCGACGGCCGAAAGGCGGTTGACCTCCTGCAGGCCCGCGCCTTTCGTAAAGTGCATGACGAACATGGCGTCGAAGTAATGCTGCGACTTGTCGTAGAGGTCGTAGACTTCGATCGCTGGTCCCGTTTTCCCTTCGGCGGGAGCAAACGCCCAGCGCGTTTCTTCGCTCTTGTCGCTGATGTGGCGGTGCTGCCCGTCGCGAAGCTGACAGCCCGCGACCATGTAATCCATGTCGGCCGTCGGCTCGGGCGCCAGACAGGTCAGGTACGCACCGGAGACCGGCGCGGACTGGTCCGGCTTGTCTTCGTCGGCGGTCGTGCTGCTGCTGCCCGTGTCGTCCTTTTCAGGCGTAGTTTGGGACCGACCGCAGCTCATCGCTAGCAGTCCGATCACTGTCAGGGCCTTGATAAAGGAGGAGCGCATGTAGTGCTCATCGGCAAGTCCCCGGAACTTCTTGAGAAAGTTCCGCTTCTTGCTGATTTCACTACTCAATTCGAGGCCGGAATGAACCTGCCCGGACTAGCTGAGGCTTGCTCCGGCGACGGCCCGGTCCGGAGCTTTGCCGGTAACCTGCGGCGGCTGCTCGTCTTTGAACGCCTTCCGCAGATGCGGCGGCAGATCCTTCTGCATGTCGACGCCGACGACCTTCGAAACGCCGGGCTCCTGCATCGTGATGCCGTAGAGCGTGTCGAGCACTTCCATCGTCCGCCGGTTGTGCGTGATGACGATGAATTGGAACTGCGACGACAGGGCTTCGAGGACGCGGTTGTAGCGGCCGACGTTGGCTTCGTCGAGCGGCGCGTCGACTTCGTCCAGGAAGCAGTACGGCGTGGGCTTCGTCTTGAGGAGCGAGAAGATCAGCGCGATCGCCGTCAGGGCTTTTTCTCCGCCGGAGAAAAGGCTCATCGGTTTCTGGCTCTTGCCCGGGAGACGGCAGAGAATCTCGACGCCGCCTTCCATGGGGTTATCGGGGCTCGTCATCTCGAGCTTGCCTTCGCCCGTCGGGAAGAGGATCGGGAACAGCTGGCCGAACTCGCGGTTGATCGTCTCGAAGACTTCCATGAACTTGCGGAGCGAAGTCTCTTCGATCTCGGAGATGGCGGCGGTCAGCAGGTCGATCGAGGAGGTGACCTCGTCGCGTTGCTTCGTGATGAAGTCGCGGCGCTCGGTCTTCTCTTCGAATTCCTTGAGGGCCATCATGTTGATGGCGCCCATGCCTTCGATCTTGTTTCTGATGCGCGAGACGGAGCGCTGCTTGCCGTCGTGGTTGAACTCCGGGTCGACGTCGAACTTGTACGTCTCGAGATCGAGATGGTACTTCTCGACCGCCTGCTCGGTGACGCCTTGGAGCGCCATCCGGATGCGTTCGAGCTCGACGTTCTTCGTCGCCAGCGTCCGCTGCAGGGCGTTGTGCGTTTCACGCAAGCCGCGCAGGCGGTTGTCGATGACGCGGGTTTCTTCGATGATGCCGGCGTTGGCTTCCCTCTTGCTCGCGAACTCGTCCTGGAGCTTTTCGCGCTCGATGATGGAGGCTTCGATGTCGACCTTGGCCTGGGCTTCCTCGGCTTTGGCCATGGCGATGTCATGCTCGAGGCGGGTGCGCTCTTCGTAGCGGCGCGACAGCTTGTTCTGGAGCAGCTCGAGCTGGGCCCTGGTCGTGAGGAAGCCGTCGCGGAGCGTCTGCGCGCGCGAGCTGGATTTGGCTTCTTCGATCTTCTTCGCGTCGTGCATCCGACGGACTTCTTCTTTGCGGTCGAGGAGCGCGGCTGCTTCCTCTTCGATGTTTTTCAGCTCTTTTAGGGCGTTGGTCAGCTCGCGGCTGAGCGAGAAGCGGTTCTTCGAGAGGGTTTCCCTCTCTTCGACGAGGCGCAGTTCGGTGGCGCGGTGCTTCTGGCCGTTGGCGTCGGCGGTGACGATCAGCTCGTGCTTGCGGTCGTAGACCTGCTGCACGGCCTGGAGCTGCGACATGACGGCCAGGACGTCTTTGTTCTGAGCCTGGAGCTTGGCGTCGATCTCGGCGACGATCTGGCGGTCTTCGTTGATCTTGAAGTCCAGCTGGTCGATTTCGGCCTGGGCGCGGCTGAGGTCGCCTTCGATGACTTTCAGGTCTTTGGCTAGAGCTTCGAGCTGGGTCTTGCGGCTGAGGAGGCCCGGGGCGCCCTTGCCGCCGACCACGAACTCGTCCTGACCGGTGAACGACACGCCTTGCGACGTGAAGACGATCACCCCGCGCGGGAGCTTGGCGAGCGACTGCTCGTCCAGGGCCAGCGTCGGGAGCAGGTAGAGGCGCTCGATGACGGTGTTGATGCCGTCGATGTTGCGCTCGATCTTGAGGTATTGGCGCAGCGGCTCGGCGCCGGCCTGATCGGCCCAGGCTTGCGTTGCGGCGACGTCGATTTTTTCCGCCTGGCTGAGGACCGTGACCGGCATCGAGCCCAAGCCGTGCTTGAAGGCGACGCGGACGAGGTCGTTGAACTTGCCGAGATCCTGAATGACCAGGCGTTCCGCCCAGCGCTCGAAGGCGGCAGCGGCTTTGGTCGGGAGCTCTTCGGCCTTTTGGCCGAAGGCGATGAAGTCGGTGAGCAGGCCGCGGACCACGTTTTCGACGTCGCCTTCGTTTTCGCGGAGCTTCGCGAGCGAGGCCGCGACGTCGGTCGCGCCTTCGTCGAGCTCGGAGAGCGACGTGTAGCGGCCTTTGATCTCATGGTACTTCTCGCGTAGACCATCGCGACGGATGTTCGCTTCTTTGATCTGGCCGTAACGCTGGGCGACGGCCACTTCGCGGTCGTGCTTCTCGCGGATCTCTTTGTCGAGGCCGGCTTGCGTCGCGCCTGCGCGCTTTTCCGCTTCCTGGAGCTGGGTCTCGGAGTCCTTGATCTCGTCCCTGAGGACGGCGAGCCGGTCCTCTTCTTCCTTCGCTTCGCGTTGAGCGCGCTCGATGTCCTTGTCGAGGCCCTCCGAGCGGATCTTGTTGCTTTCGATCAGGCGCTCGAGGTTTTTGATCTCGTCTTCGAACTCTTCCATGCGCGACTGGTAGACCTGCGCCGCTTCGGTCGCCGCCTCGACTTCGTACTCGAACGTTTCGATGGCGTCAGCCAGCGTCTTGGCGACCGATTCGGCCTGCGACAGCTCGTTGCGTTGCGCGTCGACCTGGCCTTCGAGGACCTTGAGGTTGGAGTCGTCTTCCTGGAGCTCTTCCGAGATCGCCGTCAGGCGGCGGGCGCCCGAATCCATGCGCTCGGCGGCGGATTTCAGCGTCGATTCGCCGCGGGCGATCTTCTCGCGCATCAGCGCGATCTTTTCCTGCAGGGCCTGGATGTCCGGGTCGGCGATGTCGAGCTCGGACTGCAGCTCGAGGTGGCGGGCTTCGAGGCCCGCGATCTCGGCGATAGTGGCCGCTTCTTTCGCCGTCTCGCCGTCGAGGCCGTCCTTGATTTTGTTCTGCTCGGTCTTGAAGTGCGAGTAGTTGTGCGCGAAGAGCGAGACTTCGTCTTCCCGGAGACGGTCCGAAAGCTCCTGGAACTCCTTCGCCTTCTCGACCTGGTCTTCCAGGGATTCGATGTGGCGCGTCACTTCGAGGAGGATGTCCTCGATGCGCGAGAGGTTCAGGTTGGTCTGCTCGAGCTTTCTTTGCGCTTCGATTTTGCGCTTCTTGTAGACGACCGTGCCGGCCGCTTCTTCGAGGATTTCGCGGACGTCTTCCGGCTTCGCGTTCAGGATCCGGTCGACCTGGCCCTGCTGAATCAT
>JAYVBB010000131.1:0-8617 GCA_043750715.1 Pseudomonadota bacterium
AAGTCAGGGCATGGACTACCTCATTGATTTAATTGAGTATTTTTTGGAGACTCGGAAGGGCGTTTGACTAGTTTTTTTACAGGGGGGAGGAACCTGACAGGGGCTAGGGAGTGCAGTTCACGTCGAGGATGTAGGTAACGGCTCCCGACCCGATCGTGTATAGCGACCGACCCGAGCTGAAATCGATGTAGTCGATCGAGCCAAAGAAAGCGGAGCTACCGGCGAAGCCCGAGGTGCCGAGGGCGTAGCAAACGAGCGTCCTGTCGTTGGCGTCCGAGAGAATGCGCCGGGGAACCCCGTCGGCGTCCCGTACCACGACGTTGGTGCAGTTGACGTTGCCGCCGGAAAAGGTGATCGTCCCGCATTCGACGCGTTGGTTGGCGATCATGCCGTACTTGCTGATCACCGCCCCGTTCACGGAGAGCTTGCCAAGAGGCGTCGTCGTTCCGATCCCCACCGCGCCTGATGTGGAACCAAAGATGACATTGCCCTCGACGGTTTCGATCGCTCGGTAGTCCGCAGCCGCCGTCACGGACTGGACTGGACGTCCCGATGCCGACGTTGCCGCCGCCGTTGAAAATGGCGTCGTAGTTGTTCGTGCCGCCGGTAGTCGACGACACGTACAAGCCGACGTTGTTCGCCGCTGTGCCGTTCCACGTGCCGGTCGACCGCACTTCGAGGCCGACTTTCTGTCGTCGACGCCGTCGACGAGGTAGCGACGTTAGTTATCACGTTACCCGTGTAGTCGGCTGTCTTCGCGCCCGACGCGGCCGTGAAGAGAGCGGCATCATCGATTGAGCCGGCATAGTTATCGGTATACTGACCGCCTCCGATGGCGAGCGAGGTGTCGATCAGGGTTTTCCCGGCGACTTGGAGATAGTTGCGCGTGGGCGTGATGACCGACGTGTTGGTCACGTTTGCCCAGGTGGAGGGAAAGCCTGCCGGGTTCGAACCGATTGTGAAAATTCCGTTCACCGTCGCATTGCCGTTCACCTCGAGCTTTTCGGAAGTGGACGTCGTCCCGATTGCGACGTTGCCCGCGCTCGAAATCCGCATCCGTTCGGTCAGAACGTTGCTCTGGGATCCCGGTGTCTTTGTAAAGAAGAGCAGATTGCTCGAGAAGTCGTTGTTGTCGGACGCCTGAATCCGCGCTTGCTGGGGAACCGCCAGCGATTGGTTGCTAAAGTCGATGGTGCTGCCCGCACCGGCGCTGCCGGCGTTGTTGGAGAGCGTCAGGGTCGGGCCGATTGCGCCCGAAGCGTTCTTCCTGAGATCGAGGATGCTGGCCGGTATCGCGGTTCCGATGCCGACGCTGCCATTGCCAAAAATGGACATCGACGGCACCGCCGCTCCGCCGTTGGCCGTCCGGAACTCGATCTTTGAGGAACCGGTGCCGTTGGCCGTTCCGGAGGACAGAATGAGGTCACCCCCGTTCAAGTTGGACCCGGTGGTGCCACCCGCCTGCACGGTCAAGCTGTTGCCCGCCGTTGCCTGGGATTGCACTCCGATCGTCCGGCTGGCTCCGGATCCGAAGGAGAGATCCGTTCCCGGAGTCGAAGTGCCGATGCTGACTCCGCTGAATGCGCCGGTGTTGGGCGTCGTCGCGCCGATGGCGCCAGGCGTCCCCCAGCTCGCGCCGCCTGTAGTGCACCAGGTCTTGCCCTTGTCAGCGGCGGTCAATCCACCCGGTCCCGTCAAAGAGGTTTCCTGGGTGTTGTCGTACGTGCCGAGGCCGAGCGCCGCCTGACTGCCGAGCGTCAGGTCGCCGAGACTCTGGCGTTTGATGTCGAGCCTGCCGTCGCTGCAGTACTCCAACGCGTTGTCGTCGATCGGAACTTTTAGAGCATAGGGGACCGCGTAGAACGTCTGGCGAGGATATATCTTGGCGCCGGCCTGGACTTCGACCCAGGTCGTTTCCGCGGCGCTGCCGAAGATGTCCTGCGCTTCGTCGATCGTCAGCCGCAGCGCGACCTGAAACACTCCCTCACTCAGCGGCGTCGCCGGGAAAGACATCGTCTTGAGCAGGTTGCCGTCGTCGACCGCATCGTAGAAGCGGAGTGTCAGGTCCGCCGGCCCCGCGAGCGGACGACCGTTGCTTTCCGTGAGACGCCCGCCGTAACTCATCAACGGTGGAACGATCGGCGGCGCAAAATCTGCCGACGCCCCGAAAAAGCAGGAAATGAAGAGGAAGATCCAGCGCATGCCTCTTCTTCGGCTTAGCCTACTCGCGACCGAAGATCTGCGTCGCCCACCAGGAGCCGTCGACATTGGCGACACCGACGCCGGCGGCTTGGAAATCGCCCATCATGTTCTGGTAATGACCCGAGCTCTCGTACCACATTTGATAAAACTGCTGGGCGACGTCTTCGACCGAGCCGCCGCCGCCGCCGAACATCGCGACGTTTTCGCCGTTGACTTGGGCGTTGCCTTGGAATTCCTGCTGATAGGCCGAGCGGCGTTGGTTCGGAAAGCCGTCGTGGCCGATCGAGCCGCGCTGACCTTGCGTCACGGACCACTGGCGCGCGATGAAGGCCAATTTCTTGCCGTTGGTCAGAGCGGGTTTGGCGTTGGAGTTGCCGCCGCCGAAGATGCCGGAGCCTTTGGTCGGCGCGGCGCGCTCTTTGTTCATCAGCTCGAGGATTCTTTGCTCGATCTGGCAAGTCTGTTCGTCGGTTTTGTAGCAGAGTTCGGCTTTCGGCTGCTTTTCTTCGCCGGCGCCGGTTTGCGGGTCGGACCCGGGTTTCTTCGCGCCGGTCGCGGGCTTCTTCTCGACGTCCTGGTCTTCTTCGTCGTCGGTCGGTTCGGCTTCTTCCGCGTTGGCGCTTTCGCCGTCGCCCCCTCTGTAGGACGTCTTTTTGTGCGCGCAGGCCGACAGGCTCAAGGCAAGGGACAACAGGACAAGCGACGACTTCATGGCTCAAACTCCCTAGGCAGATCCACTTCTTCAGCCGCTGTTCTGCAAGCGGGGGGCCACGAAAGATCCCCGCGATTTCGCGGGGCTGTGCACGGGCAAGCGGACAAGGGCAGGTGGGGTGTCAGGCAGGTTTACAGCTTCAGCGGGGGAGTTCCGGGGTAGCGGAGAGGGGCAGAGCAATGTTTTCGATGCGGTCTTTGCGGACGGCGATCTTCCGCGCCAGGCCGTCTTCCTTGTAAACGGCGGCGAGCTCGCCGTCGTCGTAGAACCCGTTGTCGTCGGCGTCGAGGAAGACGAAGGCGATGTAGTCCCCTTCTTTCAACGACGGGCTCACGAACTCGGCTTTACCGGCGCGGCCTTCGACCAGCAGCTGCTCGGACGCGACTTCGAACGAGTAAGCCGGCGCGTGCTCGAGATCCGTCGACTCGTGGAACTGAACCAGCACTTTTTTGTGATCCTGGACGACCGTGCCTTCTGGCGTCGAGATCTGGATGCGGATGCGGGCGTTGGTCGGCGGCTCGGTGCCGGGTTTTTCGAACAGCTGGTCCAGGTTCAGGTGCACCGGATCGACGAACGCGGCTTCGGACTCCGGCGCCACGCGTACCATCTGCGGCCGGGAAAGGGCGCCGTAGACGCCGACGGGCGTGCCGGCGACCAGCTGCATGTCACCGAGCGGATAAGGCGTCGTGCTTTGGTCGGCGTCGTTCCGAAGGTAAGCACGGAGGTAGTATTCGCCGGGGAGGAGGAACATCGTCGTGTCCTTCCACTCACCCGCTTTCGCCGTAAAGCCGGTGACCTCGCCCGTGCCCTTGGGGGTGCCGGCGAAGTTGGGGTTGTCGAAGGCTTCGATGCGGACCGTGACGCCGTCGCCCAGGTCCTTGGTCAGGAGATAGTGCACGTAGACTTTGAGCTCGCGGCACTCGTCGCTGTCGCAGCTTTTGCGCCACGAGGCGTCGTCGTCGTTTGCTTCGACGGGCGTCGTGGGCAGGCTGCTGTCCGAGTAGCCGTCGTGGTAGCCGTTGTCGTAGCTGCCGCCGTAGTAGCCCGAGCCGTAGCCGTCGTCGTGGCCTTCGCCCTCACCCTTCAGCTGCTTGATCTCCGCCGAGCATGCGGAAACCGTCAAAATCAATCCCAGCAGTCCCAGTCTTTCACGCGTCGTCATGGAAGTTCCTCCCCATCCTGTGTGGCTGTTACACGGGATGAACGAGGCAACTTCCGGAACCTGGGACATCAGTCCTGAAAAAGGACTTTCGCCCCCGGATGAAGCAGATAAAAGACCCTGCCATTGCGCTCCCGCCGCTCGGCGTTCTCGGCAAAGCGCTCGCTCGCCCCTACCCCGCAGTCGGCGACGGCATGCGTCGCCTCGATCTCGTAGGTGTCCCGCGGCTGGAAGTTCACGAGCGCCGTGAGGCAGGACTCGTTTTTCATCGTCCAACCGATGACGTGACCGAACAGATCGTCGCGCACCTTGAGGCGCGTCGACGGCGTGACGCCGAAATCCTTGCGGACCTTGAGGACGCTTTCGATCATGTGCCACGTCGAGCGCGGGTCGGCCTTGGCCAGCTCGAGATTGCGCGCCTCGACGTTGTCCGAAAGCCCGACGAGCGGCATCCGGTCGCCCGGAAAGCCGGCGGTGACCGGATCACCCGTCCACGCGAAGGCGTAGACGGTCCTCACGAACTCTTCCGGGTCGGTCGGCGTCGCGCGCTTGACGAGCCCGTGCAGCCCCAGCTCTTCTCCGTAGTAAATCATCGGCGAAAAAGGCGTCGTCAATGCGAGGAAGTGCGCGAGCCGCCACTTCGCTTCGTCGTTGTTCCACTGTGTCAGCATCCGGCTGACGTCGTGGTTGCCCGCGAAGACGACGCGGGTGCCAGGCTTGTAACGGGACTGCGTCTCCTCGAAGTGCTTCAGCACGCCCTTGAAGTCGTTGCCCCAGCGCCAGTTGGCGGCGTTGCGCGCGGATTCCATGAACGGAAAATCCAGCACCATGTCGAGCGAGCGCGGCATGTAGGGTTCGAATTCGTTCCAGCCGGCCCAGATTTCGCCGAGAAAGCTGACGTCCGGATTGACCCGGCGCACGCCTTCGAGGAAGCCCTGCAGCAGGGCCAGGTTTTTCGGCTCGGTGGGATTGCTGTTGTTCGCGCGGCCTTCGACGAAATGCTTGGCCGCGTCGATGCGGAAGCCGTCGACGCCGAGGCGCGCGTAGTGGTCGAAGAACTGCTGCATTCGCGAGACGACCGGCTCGTTCCACGCGTCGCGTTCGAAGTCGTAGAACTTCAGGTCCGGCATGCCCTGGCCGAACGTCGCGTAGTGAAAGTCCGGACGGTGGTATGCCGGATCATAGCCGGGACGATGGAACCACACGGCGGTGCAGTCGGTCTTCCCCCACTGCCACGGCTTGTGCCAGTTTTTGTAGGGAAGCGTCGCGCAGGGATTCCGCACGTAGTGAAAGTAGTCGCAATAGACGTTGCCTGGATCGTTCGGGTCGTGCGCCGAGTCGTCCGGGCCGCAGTTCCTCTGGCTCCCGCGAAGAAACCACGGCGAGTCCCAGGACATATGATTCACCGGCGAATCGAGCAGCACTTTCATGCCGCGGGCGTGCATGGCGTCGACGAGGCGTCGAAGATCCGCCTCCGAGCCGTAACCCGGATCGATCTTGAAATAGTCCTTGGCCGTGTACCCCATGCCACCGGTGCTGTCGAAGACGGGCATCAGCAGCACGGTGTCGATGCCGAGCTCTTCCAGGTAGGAAAGCCGGGACTCGAGGCCTTTCAGGTCGCCTTGCGCGTCGGGCAACGCCGAGCCGTCGAAGAAGGCGCGGAGGTAGACCTGGTAGTAGACCCGGGACGGTTCCTCGGACAACTTCGCGGCGAATGCGAAAGGAGCCCAGGCCGCGGTCGCGACGAGGGCCCCTTTGAGAAGTGCACGAATCAACGCGCGTCCTTTTCCATCGAGGCGTTGTACTTGCCGAGGCAAGCAGCGCTGTTGAGGCGGGCGCGGTGGATGAAGGCTTTCTTGCCGTGCTCGAGCTGGTCGGGTTTGCCGCCCCAGGCCTTGAGCGCGGGCGCTTGCAGGGCGCGGCCGTAGGAGAAGCTGAGCTTCCACGGCAGCTTCGGGTACTGCGCGTTCATCGCGTTCAGGTGCGCCGTCGCCAGCTCGTCGGATTGGCCGCCGGAGAGGAAAACGATGCCCGGAACCGCGGCCGGGACGTTTTTCAGGAACACTTTGACGGTCATGTCGGCGACCGACTTGACGTCGGCCTGCGTCTTGCTTTCCGTGCCGGAGACGACCATGTTCGGTTTCAACAGGATGCCTTCGAGGGCAACGCGGTGCGCTTTGAGCGCGGTGAACAGATGCTGCAGCGCGCGGTCGGTGACGTCTAGGCAACGCTCGGCGGAGTGCGAGCCGTCCATGATGACTTCCGGCTCGACGATCGGGACGATTTTTTCGGACTGGCAAAGCACGGCGTAGCGAGCGAGCAGCTCGGCGTTGGCTTTGAGGCAGGTCTCCGTCGGGATGTCCGCGCCGATGTTGATCACCGCGCGCCATTTCGCGAAGCGGGCGCCGAGGCGGTAGTATTCGTTCAGGCGCTCTTTCAGGCCGTCGAGGCCTTCGGTGATTTTTTCGCCGGGAAAATTGACCATGTCCTTGGCGCCCGTGTCGACCTTGATGCCCGGGATGATGCCTTGCTTCTTCAGCACTTCAGTGAAGAGCACGCCCTTGGAGTCTTTTTGGCGGAGCGTCTCGTCATAGAGAATGACGCCGCTGATGTATTCCGAGGCGCCCTGGCCCGTGAACAGCATCTCGCGGTAGTCGCGGCGCGCCGTTTCCGTGTTCGCCAGCTTGATCGTGTCGAAGCGCTTTTGGATGGTCGGTTGGCTTTCGTCGGCGGCCAAGATGCCTTTGCCGCCGGCCACCAGGGCCTGCGCGGTGGCGATGAGTTCCGGGAGAGACATGAAGCTTCCTTTCACCAGAGTGAATATTTTGAGCCCGAAAAGGGCATTTCCTGCAAGGAAGCTTAGAGTCTTACCCGAATTTCCCGCGTTCGGCGCCAAAAAAAATAACCCGCCAGGACGGCGGGTTATCGTTTCAGTTTCGAAGCGGAATTACATGCAGGTCGCCAGCGAGTTGACCAAGTTGTTCAAGGCCTTGGTCTGGTCGATCGTCCAGGTGTCGATGCCCGCGCAGTCAGTTTTGTTGAAGACCAGGCCACCCATTTCGGTCGCCGTCGCAAGGAAGGTCGTACCACCGCCGCCTACAACCGACCCGTAACCATAGCGAGTCGTGTTCTGGCCGTTGATCATGCCGCTTGTTGCGAAGCCAATTTGTCCGGTCGTTCCGTACATTTCGTTGTCGCCGTAGTAGCTCTCTTCCAGAGTGTAGATGTGCGAAAGGTTGTTCTTGGCTTCGGTCTGTCTCGCCTTGGCTTGGAAGACCTTGAACTTCGGCACTGCCAAAGCGGCCAAGATGCCGATAATGGCGACGACGACCATCAGCTCCACCAAGCTGAAAGCCGACTGTCCTCTCTTGATGAAGCGGGTTCTCATCGCGCGTTCCTTTCCCTAAGGCCAATTTGCCAATGGCGGTTGATTGAAATTGCTTACCCCTGGACCGTAGGAAGATCTTCGGCCGGAAGATCCTGGAACTTTAGGGAATAACGCCCGCGGTAAAGTCGCCCCCGTAACCATATGTTTTATCACGACTTTATGTGTTAAAGTGGAGCCAACCTTCCCGCTCGAGAGCCAAATGCGCAAACGACCACTTTTGGGCTGTCTCATTCTTTCTGGCTACGCCGGAGTCGCCTATGAGCTGCTCTGGGTGCGCCAGCTGGCACTGGTCTTCGGTTCGACGACAGGCTCGTTTTCCACGGTTCTCGGAGTCTTTTTCGGGGGCCTGGCGCTGGGATCTTATTTGGCCTCCCGCAGGCTCTCGCGGGTCACCCGGCCGGCACTGGCCTACGGTTTCGTCGAGTTCGCGACGGCGGCCGCGGCGGCCGTTTTGACTCTGGTTTTGCCGCATTTGAGCGAGATGGTCGCTGCCCTCGAGCTCGACACCGTCGCGAAAGTCGTCGCAGCCCGCCTGATCATCACTTCGACCGTCCTGCTGCCCGTTTCGACGCTCATGGGCATGACGCTGCCGCTCGCTTGCCGGGCGCTTTTGACGAACGACCAGGAGACGGGCCGCGGCACGGCTCTGATCTACGGCATCAACACCTTAGGTGCCTTTCTCGGAGCTTACGTCACGACTTACCATCTTCTGGCGTGGCTCGGCGTACAGGCGACGTCGTTCGCTACGGTCGGAATGAACGTGGTCGCCGCCTTGGTTGCCACTGCTGATGATTTCCGCTCGCCCGTGCGCGTGGCGACCTCCCCGAAAGCCGAGCGCAGCGACCCGGCGAAGGCCGACCCTTTGCTCGCGATCCCGCTGGTCCTGACGTTTCTTTCCGGGTTTTCGTTCATCGCCTTGGAAGTCGTCTGGAGCCGGATCGCGTCGATCATGCTCGGCGGGTCCGTCTACGGCCTCGGCGCAGTCTTGATCTCCGTGCTGCTCGGCATCGCGCTCGGCAGCGGGCTCGCGTCGCTGCTTTTTCGCACCCGGATCGACCTAAAGCTGGCCTTCGCCGCCACGCAGACCGTGCAGCTGCTGTTCCTGATTGCGACCTTCGCCGCTCTCCCCGTCATCGGTTATGAGCTGGCGGCCCTG
>JAYVBB010000132.1:0-8102 GCA_043750715.1 Pseudomonadota bacterium
CGAAGGCGCGAAGAAAATCGCGGTGGTCACCGACGAGCCGGAGAAATATCCGTCCGACGTGGAGTGGGCGCCGGGCGTCACCGTCCATCACCGCGACGACTATGACCAGGTGCAGCGCGAGTTCCGCGAGATTCCGGGACTGTCGGTCATCATCTACGACCAGACCTGTGCCGCTGAAAAGCGCCGCCGGCGCACCGGATTCTAGGCGGATTCGAATACCGGTGAGGCTTTGTCTAATCGAGAAGTGGTGGCATAATGGGGTGAATCTCGCCCCCAGCCCGGAGACTTCTCGCTGAAAGCTTTGTTCTTTCTGCCGCCCTTTACGGACGTCTCGACGCACTACCCGTCGACGACCTATCTGATGGGATTTTGCCGAAAGATCGGCGTCGACTCCGATCAGTTCGACGTGGGCATCGAAATGCTGGGACGCCTTCTAAGTCGTCAGGGCGTCGATCGGCTGGAAAAGGCGCTGGTCAAGTGTTCGAACCCGGAGCAACGGCTGTTCGATCACCGTCTGCAGTACTTCATGACCTACACGGATCACATTCGGGACGCGATCGACGTCGTGATGGAATTCCTCCGCGGCAAGAACGAAGCCATCGCTCATAAGATCGCCCGCTTCAGCCTCTTTCCCGAGAGTCCCTCGTTCGCAGCCCTGCGCCAAGCTCCTTCTTTTTCCCGGCACCTGGAGCACGCCACGGCTGAAGCGATGGCTCTTTCCATCGCGACGGACCTGGTGACCCAGGTGATGGCTGCCGCGGGGTTCTGCGATTCCTCATTCGACCTGGCGGCTTACGGCACGAGCCTGGTCCGCCGCGATCCCACGTTCAACTCCGTCTCCGCGCGCCTCGACGCCTGGACGCTCTTCGACGAACTGATCGAGGAAATCGTTGCGGAGCGTCTGGCAGCTTTCCTGCCTGACGTCGTCGGAATTTCGGTCCCTTTCGACCAGAATGTGTTCGGAGCTTTCAGAATCGCCCAAGTCGTCAAAAAAATTCTGCCGAAGACGGCGGTGGTGCTTGGCGGCGGCTACTGCAATACCGAGTTGCGCGCCCTTTCGGATCCCCGGGTCTTCGATCACGTGGACTACCTTTGCCTGGACGACGGCGAGAGACCGCTGCTGAGCCTCTTCGAGCACCTGGAAGGCAAGCGGCCGAAGGAGCGCCTGCGTCGGACCTTCGTGCGGGAAGACGGCAAGGTCCGCTTCATCGACGACAACGCCGACCACGACATTCCGCAGCACAACACCGGCACGCCAGTGACCCGCGGCCTGCCCCTGGACCGCTACTTTCGCTTGCCGACCCACGGCGCCCAGTTCTCGCTTCTTGCCCGTTTCGTTTCCATGAATCAATTCAACAAGGCGACGCTTGCGCACGGTTGCTACTGGCGACAATGCACGTTTTGTGACGTCCACCTCGACTACGTCGGCCGTTACGAACAGCCCGGCATCGACGTCATAGCGGGAAGAATCGACGCTCTCATAGCCGAGAACGGTCGACGGGCCTTTCACTTCGTCGACGAAGCTTGTCCTCCCGTCGTGCTGGCTGGATTGACGAAACGCTTGATCGAGCGCGGAGTTCACGTCGCCTGGTACGGCAACATTCGCTTCGACAAGGCTTTCAATCGCGCTTTGGCCGAAAGGATGGCCAAGTCCGGCTGCGTCGCCGTCACGGGGGGACTCGAAGTCGCTTCCGACCGAATCCTGAAGCTCATGAAAAAAGGCACCACCGTCAAGCAAGTGGTCCAGGTGGCCAATGCGCTGTCGCAGGCCGGAATCTACGTTCACGGGTATCTGATGTACGGCTATCCGACTCAAACCTTTCAGGAAATCGTCGACTCCCTGGAAGTGGTCCGGCAACTCTTTGCTGCGGGCTGCTTGCACAGCGGCTTTTGGCATCGCTTCACGCCGACGCGGCACTCCCCCATCGGCCGCAATCCCAGCGCTTTTGGTTTGACTGAGTTGACTCAACCCCATCCGGAGCGGGCCCGATTCAGCGACTATCTCGTACCGACCTACGATCCCCTAGCCTCTCTTTATACTGCCGTCGAAGGCCCCTTGGGTGCTGCGCTCGGCGCTTACATGCTGGGCCATGACATGGATCGGCCGGTCACCGAGTGGTTTGGTGACGTCATCGCGCCAGCTACGACAGTCAGCCCGACCCTGATCAGAGACGCTCTTTCTCCCGATACCGACAGCGCTCAAACCGCCGGTATCGGCATCCCCGAAGACTCGCGCGGAACGTCGCAAGGGATGGGCGCCTAGAGTCCGACTATCGCTGGGAGCGATGAAGTCGCTCCAGACAAGCCCCGAGCCGGGCGGCCGAATACCGCCCCCTTTGCTCGAGTTCGGCTTTGACGAGATCCGTGACCCCGGCACGAGCGGGCGGCACAGCGGCATCGAGAAGGGGCGCTTCCATGCTCTCCACCAGGGGGTTTCCCAGTCGTGCCCTGAGCTCGCCGTCCCGAACTTGTCCCGGCAATACCGCGCCGATGCGGGCCAGCCGCGCCGCGGTGGCCAAGGGCAATTTCGCTAGGAAAGGGCTGAGGTCTTCGCACTCTCCCGTCAGAGTCCATTGCCGGTGCGCGCGCCAGAGCCTGAGACGCTGCATCGGTCCGAGCTCCCGGGTCTCCCGAAACGTGAACCACGCCTTGGGAGGCAGCGACCATCCCGGCGCCGAGCGCTCCGCGACGCCGAAGCCGGGTTCTACCGACTTCGCGACGGGCTTCTTCAGACCGGGTTTGACGACGAACAGCTCGAGATTGTTTTCGAATCGGTAGTCGTCCGCCCGCACTGAAAGCTCGGCGGCCGTGGGACAGCGCCAAAGCGGATTGGGCAAGTCGTCCAGCTCCCCGTAGCGGTCGAAGAGACCGACTGCTTTGAGACCACAAGTCTCCAGCGCGCGGAACCAGGTGGCGATCCCGAGCCGGGCTTCGCGGGGATGGAGGAAGGTGTCGGCGAACCGCGCATCGTTGGCAAGCGTTGCAGTGCCCATTTGCTGCATGCGCGTCCGAAGCGGCGGCAGCATTCCGGCCAAACGGGATAGCAGATTTCTCGCTGACGCAAGATCCTTCCCGTCCAGGCCATCGACGCCGAGCAGCGCGTGGAATCTCTGGAGGTGCCAGATCCAGTCACGGGCGCGGCTGTTGTAAACCATGAGGCGCGCGGTGCCACCGGGTGCCAAGCGCTGAGCGATCAAACCCAGCGTCGCGGTCGGATTCGGCAGGTGATGCAACACGCCGTAGGCGTCGATGTGCGAAAACACCTGCCCCGGCTCGCCGGAGGCCAGGTATTCGTTGACGTCGCCGCGCCGGAGCTCGGCTTTGCCGCGCGCCAGTGCGAGCCGCAAGCGTGCGCGATTGATGCTTCGCCGTGACAGGTCGATGCTGATCAGGCGCCGGGACGTCGGTTCCAAGCGGCGGATCACGTAAGGCAGGATCTCGCCGCCGCCGGCGATCAGCACCGTCGCGCCGTCCTTCGGCGCGACCGCGCCCGTCAGGTCGGAGGCGAGGCGTGCGGAGAAGGACGAGCAGGCGAGGTAGCCCTCCTGCCACCTCGGCCGAGCGAAAAGCGGATAGCGGGGATACGGGTGACGCTCGTAGAGTCCCCGTACCGCGTCCGTCAGTGTCCCTTCGTACGTCACCCGTTCAGTGTCCCTTGGCCTGATGTTTCGGATCGATCACCGGCTTCGCCAGCGGCATCACGCGGACTTTGAACTTCGAGCCGTCGGCGAGCGTTTCCTTGATGATCCCGCCCTTCAGAAATTCCCCGGTCTCGGTGAACGAGATGAGTCCCGTCACGCCCTGGAAGTCTTTCGTCTTGCCGATGGCCGACGAGAGCGGGCCCTTGAGATTGGTGCGGGCGCGCGCGAACGCGTCGACGACGAGCAGGGTCGCATCGTAAGTCAGCGCCGCGATGGCGCCGGGAGCCCGCCCGTATTTCTGCTGGAACACTTTCGCGAACTCGGCGACGAGCGGATCCTGGTCGTCGAGGGCGAAGTGCGTCGCGAAATAGTGGCCGGCGGCGGCAGGACCGGCGGCCTTGATCAACTCTTTGGTGTCCCAGGTGTCGCCGCCGAGGAACTTGAGTCCCGGCGCCGCCTTTTTCGCCTGGGCCATCATCGCTCCGGCGGTGTGGTACGGGGCCGGCGTGATGATCAGCTTGGCGCCGCTTTCTGCAATCTTTTTCAGGGGCGCCGTGAAGTCTTCCGCGGCCAGGTCGTAAGTCTCCTGGGCCTTGATTTCGCCGCCTCCGGCTTTGAACGCTGCGGCGAACCGCTCGACGAAGATCTGGGTGCCGACCGCGTTCTCGCGTAACGTCGCCGCTTCCTTGATGCCCAAAGTCTTGAGCGCGAACTCGGCCAGAATGGCGCCTTCGAGTCCCTCGTCGAAGCAGCTGCGGTAGACGCCGCCGCCGAGCGTCACGCCCGATTGCGTCGAGATGGGAGTCACGAGCGGAATCAGTTTCTTTCTCGCTTCGGTTGCGACTGCCGACGTCGAGACGCTGGCGATCGAGCCGATGAGGACGTTGACCCGGTCCTTTTCGATGAGGCGCTGCGCGACCGCGCCGGCTTCTTTCGCCGTCGACTGGTCGTCGCCCCGAACGATGATGATCCGGGCGGCCAGAGCCGGGTCCCGTAGCTTCAGGACGTCGAGAGCGAGACCCAGGCCCTTCGCCGCTTCCTTGCCGAACGCCGCCTGCGGGCCCGTCTCGGGCAGAACGGTGCCGATCGTGAGCTTCGCTAGCTCTTCCGCCCGAACCGTCGACCCGGCCCCGAAAAGCCCCGCCCATAGGGCAAAAAGGGCTGCAATGCCGCGCATGAAACCTCCCGCTTCCGTGCTATTGAGGAATTACGAATTATGACATAATCGCCGCAGAAGGTGCCCAGAAACTCTTGATTATCCTTTGATTTCGGTGCTTTAGATGAAGGAAACGGAACCCACATCACAGATCGCCGGACAAGCCTTCTGGCAAGGCCGCTGGCGCACCGGACAGACGGGCTGGGACCAGGGCGGACCGCACCCGCTGCTCGAAGCGCTGATCCGGGAAGCGGAAGAGCTCGGCATTCTTAAGCCGGGGGACCGCATCCTCGAGCCCGGCGCCGGTCGCGCTCACAACGGCGCCTTTCTCGCCCGCCGCGGCTACCTGGTCACTTCGTTCGACGCGGCCCCGGAAGCCATCGAGGAAGCGAAAAAGCTCTACGCAAAAGAACCGAATCTCACCCTCGCCGTCGCCGACGCGCTGGTCGCGAAAGGCGCGTGGAAGGGCGAGTTCCAGGCGGTGTTCGATCGAGCGATGCTCTGCGCCCTGCCGCGGACCCTCCGCCGTGAGTACGTCAAGGCGTCGTTCGACCACCTGACTCAGGACGGCATCTTCCTCACCATCCCGTTTACGGAATGCCGCATCCCGGAATCTGAAGGGCCGCCGTTCCAGGTCTCGATGACTGACTTGTCCACGTTCATGCTCGCGAGCTTTTCGCTCGTTCACGCCGAGGATCGCCTGCTGCCGCAAGGGGATCGCATCGTCAAGGAAACCGCATGCATCTGGCGCCGCCGGAAGAGACCGCTCGTCGAGTCGGAGTGAAGGACGTGAAGAAGGCGAAGAAGGGCTACGACGCCGCCCGCGTCGCCGAGCTGGCCGACGAGATCCTGAAGCACAAGGAGCTCTACTACAAGGGCAAGCCGGGGATCTCCGACGCCGCGTACGACAAGCTCGAGGACGAGCTGAGCGCCGCCTCTCCGGATCACCCCGTGCTCCAGGTGGTCGGCTCCGGCGCGACGTCCGACACCACGAAGGTGAAGCATCGCCACCCGATGCTCAGCCTCAACAAAACCTACGACACGGCCGAGCTGGCAAAGTGGGCCAAGGGCGAGATCACCGTCGGCACCGTCAAAGTCGACGGCGTCTCGATCAGCCTCGTCTATCAGGACGGGCGCCTGAAGCTCGCCAAGACGCGCGGCAACGGCATCGTCGGCGAAGACGCGACGGCCAAGGTCCGCTGGATCGCCGATGCGATGCCAACCATCGCAGCGGCCGGCGAAGTCGAGATCCGGGGCGAGATCTACTGTACCGAATCCCAGTTCATCAAGCTCGGTGCGCACATGGAAAGGCTCGGCCTCGACCGGCCGACGAGCCCGCGCAACATCGTCGCGGGCCTGCTCGGCCGCAAAACGCACGGCGAGCTGACGCGCTACTTCAACCTCTTCGCGTTCAGCGTCCTGGAAGAGCATGACAGCCTCGCCTTCAAGACCGAGACCGACCAGATGGCCTGGCTCGCCCGGCAAGGCTTCCGCCTCCCCTTCCCGAAAACGCTGGAAAGCGAGGAGGATGTCCTCGGCTACCTCGACTACGTCAAAGAGCTGATCCAGACGGACGAAGTCCTGATCGACGGCGCGGTGTTCAGCTACGACGTCCTGGCGCGCCAGCGTGCCCTCGGCAATACGTCGCATCATCCCCGCTACAAGATGTCGTTCAAGTGGCAGGGCGAGACGGCCGAATCGGTCGTGCAGCGCGTGCATTGGGACACCTCGCGGCTCGGGATCGTCACGCCCGTCGCGGTCATCGAGCCCGTGTTCCTGAGCGGAGCCGAGATCACCAACGTGACGCTGCACAATGCCGCGCACGTTCAGGCGTTCAACCTGAAGGCCGGCGACCGCATCGAACTCGTTCGCTCCGGAGAGGTCATCCCCAAATTCCTCCAAGTCGTCAAAGCCGTCAACGGCGCCTACGAGTGGCCGGCCAAATGCCCGGTCTGCAAAACGAAGCTCGTCTTCGACGAGGTTCGGCTGAAGTGTCCCAACACCGCGGACTGTCCCGCGCAACAGGCGGGCGCGATCCTGAACTGGATCCGCATGGCGGAGATCGACGAGCTGAGCGACAAGCGCCTTGCTCCGCTGATGGACGAAGGACTGGTCAAATCCGCCGCTGATCTTTACCGGCTGACCGTCGAGGACTTCTTCAAGATTCCCCAGACCAAGGAAAAGATGGCGACGAAGCTCCTCCAGAACATCAGGAAGAGCAAGACTCTGCCGCTCGCCCGCTTTCTCGCCGGCCTAGGAATCGAGGGAGCGGGCCTCACGACCTGGGAGAAGCTGCTCGAGGAGTTTCCGACTTTGAAGGCGGTGCGCGCCGTGACGGCGGACGCCATCGTCGAAGTCGAAGGTTTCGCGGACAAGACGGCCGCACAGATCGTCGGCGGCCTCGAGGCCCGCGCCGCCCTGATCGACGACCTCCTTGCCGCGGGGGTGAAACCCGCGGGGCCGGAAGCCGTTGCCGATCGCAACGGACCGTTGAGCGGCAAGATCCTCGTCATCACGGGCGCGCTCAGCCGCCCGCGCGCGGAAGTCGAGAAAGCCATCAAAGCCGCCGGCGGCAAAATGGGTTCGTCGGTATCCAAGACGACGTTCGCCGTCGTTACGGACGACCCCGATTCGGGCTCGTCGAAGATGCAGAAAGCCAAAGAGCTCGCTGTGAAGATTTGGAGCGAAAAAGATCTTTGGCGTGCGCTCGGCAAAGACGGCTGAAATCCCTCCCGACCCATGGACATCCGCTCCATGACCCTGACTCTAAATGAGATGGCGTTTTGGCAGTGGAGTCGCTGCTTTCCGCCCGGGCAAAATTGAACTCATGAATAAATCTAGTAGTATAAAACGTTGAAATAATTGTAGTATCGAGACTCTCTAACCTTGGGATCTGAAGCTCTCGATAGGAAGCTAAGGACCGTATGTTACGACCCGTGGAGGCCTAAGAGTAAGGCGCTTGGTTCCCGCAAGGGACCTAGCATATGATTCTTTCTACAATCATAACCTTAGGTTGCACCCATGGCCGGCAAGCACGTCAAGTATGTATCCCTGGTGAAGGCGTTCGGCAAGGCCGTGCGGCACTACCGTAACAAGCTTGGATTTTCCCAAGAGTCCTTGGCGGACAGAGCGCAGCTGGACCGCAGCTACATGAGCCAGATCGAGCGCGGCATCAAGAACGCCACCTTGAACAGCATCTGGCGTATCTCGCAAGCCTTGGAAGTCAAACCAAGCATCCTGCTCGAAATGACCGAGCAGCTCGACCAGGCCGGCGAAGGCGCCACGCCGACGGTCAAACCAGCTGC
>JAYVBB010000133.1:0-1995 GCA_043750715.1 Pseudomonadota bacterium
CGGCCGAGGTGCCGACGGAGACTTCCGAATTGGTGATGCCGGTCGGGTCGGACAGCTTGCTCTTGGTCTCGACGCTGACGTCGATGTAAGTGGTGACGCCATCCTTGGTGGAGTCGATCGTCGACTCCATCACTTCGATACCACAGCTGAACTTGGTATTGAGGCCGCCTTCTTCGACGCCTCCGCGGTTGACCATGGCCGGCGGCGCCATCGTGAGGAGGCCGACTTCGCTCTTCACTTTCAGCGCCATGTTCCAGGTGGTGTTGGTTGCGACCTGCATGCCGACTTTGCCCCGGATGCTGACTTCGACGACCTTGGCGTCCGCCGTCATGCCGGCATTGACCGAGGTGTCGAACTTCGCGTCGAACTTCGTCGAGAAGGAGTAGGATTGCTCGGTGCCTTCCCAGTCCTTGTACAAGCCGCCGCTCAGCGTCTTCTTGTCGTAGTTGTAGTCGCGCGCCGGCGCGTCCTCGCACTTGATCTTGGGGTCGTCCGGACCGGAGCAGGAGCCTGGCTTGATGTTGTTGCAAAAGAGCTCGACGGCGTCACGTGACGCCTGCTCGTTGCTGCAGGTCAGGGAGCTGTAGTTCTTGTACTTGGCGGAGCTGCCGGCGTCGCCGTTCTGGCCGAGGAACGTACGGTTGTACGTATCCAGCCAGCAGCGGCTGCATTTGAGTCCGTTCGTTTCGGAGAAAGCGTCGTCGCAGCGGGAGAAATAGCCGCATGTAGGGTGGTCGACGACGATGTACTCGCGCTTGCCTTCCTGATAAGCCTTGATGCGCTGACGGCTGCACTTGTTGCCGACTTCGGATTTGAGGCCGGAGAGCTGCACCGTCCGCTCTTCGAGGTATTTCTTGAGACCCTGGCATTTCGCGGTCTTCTCGGGATTGGCTGCGTCGGCGAGCTGGACGTACTTCGGGTCGGGCTTCATGCCGAGCGACTCGAGAGGACTCGCGTCGCCGGTGAGCTTCATCATGTGGCTGGCATCCATGGAGTCGGAGTTGTCCCCGGTTCCTGCCGCGGCGCCGCCGCCGGTTCCGCCGACGACCGTGGTCGGCGTCGGGGTCGATACTGAAGTGACGGGCGTGCCATTTTTTCGCGCCTCGTCCGACAGCGCCTGCGTGTCGCATTGCGTGCCGACGTATTCTTCGAAACTTTCGTTGAATTTCGGCTGGTAGCGCTCGATTTCGTAGAGGAGCTCCTCGCAGTTCTTCTGGCCGTCGCCTGACCCCGCGGTGCCCGAAGAGATCTCGTTCAGGTTCGATCCCTGGCGAGCCTTGCAGCCTTGGGCCAGCAAGAGCAGCGCGGCGACGCCGACGAGAGATATGCGGGACTTCGAAAGCATCTCGGGCTCCACGGAACGGGATGACAAAGAGTCACGGTTCATAAAGAAAATCGGCTTGTTCCATCCAAAATTGAGAGCCCGGGCGGATTCACGGAAGGAAATGATTTGGTGAAAGTCCAAAATGACCCTATCTTGTCAATCTCATCGCCCTATTACGCAGAGGCCCCGTGACCGTCGCCATCACTTGCTCCGGCTTGAGCAAGACTTTCCGCAGCTTCAGCAAGGAACCCGGCTTGAAGGGGACCTTCAAGGCATTCGTCCGCAGGACGTACCGGACCAATCAGGCGGTGCATCCTTTCGACGTAACGATCCCGAAGGGCGAATTCGTCGGACTCCTGGGTCCCAACGGAGCGGGCAAGACGACGCTGATGAAAATGCTGACGGGAATCGTCTGCCCGAGCTCCGGCACGGCCTCTGTAATGGGCTACGAGCCTTTTCGGCGCGAGCTCGCCTTCCGCCGGAAGATCGCTCTCGTCATGGGTCAAAAGTCCCAGCTCTGGTGGGACATTCCGGCCATGGATTCGTTCCAGCTCCTGGCCCGCTACTACGAGCTTTCGGACGGGGACTTCCGCGAGCGGCTGGGCGAGCTGGCGCGCCTGCTGGACGTCGAACGTCTGCTCAACGTTTACGTAAGGAAGCTTTCGCTCGGC
>JAYVBB010000134.1:0-4555 GCA_043750715.1 Pseudomonadota bacterium
TGCGAAGCGCGCGGCGTGCAGCTCTCCTTCAGCCTCAAGAGAGAACGCGGCAACATGGTCGTGACGCCGGTGAAGAAGTCGCCGCGCGGCCAGCGCATCTGCACCCGGGAATTCCGGCCGGTTTATCGCTCGATCGAAACGACCATCCGCGGCCTCCAGAGCCAGACGACCGACATCATCATCGCGAACGTCGACGAGCTCGGCAACCGCACCAGCCTGACGGAGCTGCTCGACGCCCAGTCCAGTGACGTCACCGTCACCGGCATCCTGACCCAGGTCATGGCGATCGGCGGCGAGACGACGGGCTTCGCCCTCTACCTCGACAACGGCGAGACCGTGGAAATCGACCTGCAAACCAACAACCTGGACCGCGGCATCGCCTCGCTCGACGGCCAGATGGTGAAGGTCACAGGCAAATACAAGACCGTCCGCGGCGTCGAGATCCCGACGCGCCAGGTGCTCGAAGCGGAATCGGCCGAGTTAGCCCAGTGACATTTCCAGGGCGTGGAAGACCACGCCTGGCCGGTTGTCGAAGATCACCGTCAGTCCTGTATCGACGAAACCACGCGCGGCCAACAGCCGCGCGTTTTCTTTTGAGGCCGTGACCGTCATCGTCTTGCAGCCCGCGTCCCGCGCTGCCTCGATGCGCGCTTCGTTGAGTTTGCCCGCCAGACCCTGGCGCCGCGCGTCCTTGCGGACGACCAGCCTCGAGATCGAACCGACCGGCTGAGGCACCGTCCGTCGCGCGTCGAGCCAAACGTAGCCGTCCAGGCTGTCCTCGAGGCGGTCGTGGACGGAAAGCCGCGCCGTCGCGACGAGCTCGCCTCGCGCGTTCTCGACCAGCCAATGACGCGCCACCGGGTCGATGGCGTCGAGCCAATCCCCCGACCGCTCGATCCGCGGATCCAGTGACCCTTCTCCGCCCCACACCTCGATGCGCAGCTTCGAGATCCGGGACAGCTCCCGCCCGTCGCCTACTGCCATCTCCCTGATGTGGTAAACTTCCAAGATCTTTCCTTTCGGAGGCCCGATGCTCTACACGCTGACGCTGGCCCTTGCTTTGGCCTGGATTCTCCCGTCCCCTACCGCCAAAGCGGACACCGAGTCCGGACCCACCGGTATGATGCTCGCCGCGAAGGGCAAGAAAAAGGGCAAAAAGAAGAAGAAGGACGACGAGGAGGAAGGCTTCGGAGTGGAAGGTCTCGAAGCCGTCACCGACGATAACGGCGTCGGCGTCCACCGGGAGCAAGAAGGCGTCGACACGCCGTACAAAGCCGAAGCCTCGATGGGCCTCAACGTCTCGCTCCTGTCCAACCAGGTTGGTGACGGCGACGCGACCAACGAGACCATCATCGACCTCAACGTCGAATGGCTTGCGATCGTCGGCCCGTTTGGCATCGGTCCGGACATCGGCTACTACTCCAGCACCTCGTCCACCTCGATCACCACGACCGATCCCGTGACGAAAAAGGAAACGACGACCGAGGTCGACGACAAGGACAGCGCCTACCGGGTCGGCGGCGTCTTCAAGTTCTACTTCGCCAACGTCGACCATGCCGATCTCGTGCCGTTCGCCTACGCCGGCGTCGCCTACCTCGGGACCGAGTCGAAGGCCGGCGAGGGCGAGGCCGTAAAGGCCTCGGGCTTCGCCTTCCGCGTCGGCGGCGGCTTAAACCTCTTTCTGGACAGCAACATCGCCTTCAACCCCCGGGCCGAATACATCATGCAGTCGACGAAGACCGACGGCGAGAACGCCGTCGAGGTCAAGCGGGGCGGGATCAAGATCCTGGTGGGCATCGCCGTCTTCATTTGATTTAATGGCCTTGGTCCACCCCGAAATCCGGGCAAGACGGGAGTCTCCTTGGCCAAGCTATACTTTCGCTACGGTTCCGTCGGCAGCGCCAAGACGCTGAACCTTCTGGCGTGCGCCCACTCCTATTCCCAACAAGACAAGACCGTCGTCCTGATCAAGTGCGAGCTCGACACCCGATTCGGCAAGACGAACGTCAAGTCGCGCGCCGGCCTCGAAAGGGAAGCCGACCTTCTGGTCACGCCCGAGACGCAGCTACCCCGCGAGAAGTTCGACGGCGTCCACTGCATCCTGGTCGACGAAGCGCAGTTCTTGAGCGAGTTCGTCGTCGACCAGCTTCGGGACGTCGCCACCCAGCTCAACATTCCGGTGATCTGCTACGGCCTTCGCACCGATTTCCGCGGCCGGCTCTTCGAAGGCTCCAAGCGCCTGATGGAAGTCTCCGACGAAATCAGCGAGATCAAAACCACCTGCTACTACTGCAACCGCAAGGCGGTGTTCAACCTCAAGCTCCTCGGCGGCAAAGCGACGCTCGAAGGTCCGGTGATCGACCTCGGGACGGAAGAGAAATACGTTCCCGCGTGCGCCGCCTGCTACGAATCGAAGCTGAAAGCATGACCAAGGCCGTTCCCACCACCGCTCCGTTCGCCATGGCGATCGGCGTCGGCACCCAAAACGCCCAGGGCGACTGGCTGGAAGTCCTCTTTCCCGAGCCGGAGCTGAAGCCCAACCCAAAGGAATTCGCCGCCCTGGCGGAAGCCATCGGTTACACCGGCGGCAACCAGGCGATCACTCTGCCCGACACGGTCGCCACCCGCGTATTCAAAAAAACGGACCGTCCGGTCGTCGCGGTCCTGCTTGCGACCGACGCCCCTTTGACCAGCGTCCCCGAAGCGTATCTGAAGCTACATCTTCTCTCGCACCGTCTGGCGAAACCGAATTCCCTGAACCTGACCGGCATCTTCAAGGTGCTGCCCAACGTCGCCTGGACGAGCCGCGGCGCGATCGACATCGCCGACCTCCCGCGGAGACAACTCGAAGCGCGCCTCAAGGGCGACGTCCTCGACGTGCAGTCGATCGACAAGTTCCCCAAGATGACCGACTACGTCGTACCGACCGGAGTTCGCATCGCGGATCCCCGGCGCGTCCGCCTCGGCGCCTACCTCGGCGACGGCACTACCGTGATGCACGAGGGCTTCGTCAATTTCAACGCCGGCACCGAAGGCCCCAACATGGTCGAGGGCCGGATTTCGGCCGGCGTATTCTGCGGTGCGGGCACGGACCTCGGCGGCGGCTGCAGCACGATGGGCACGCTCTCGGGCGGCGGCGACGTCAAGATCTCGCTCGGGAAGAATTGCCTGATCGGCGCCAACGCCGGTGTAGGGATATCGCTGGGAGACGGCTGCACCGTCGAAGCGGGGCTTTACGTGACGGCGGCGAGTAAAGTAAGGCAAGTGGACCGGAGCGGCAAGGTGATCGCCAAGGGCGTCAAAGCCCGCGATTTGTCGGGCAAGAGTCATCTGCTGTTTCGCAGGAACTCGACCGACGGCGCCATCGAGTGCCTGCCGACGAAGCAGGCGATCGCGTTGAATGCGGATCTGCACGCGAACAACTAAGCCCGGTTTCGAAGTAGGTTGCGGTCGTGAGCCCAGATCACAGGCGGGCCACTGCGCCATGCGGCATCGAAGGGAACGGCAGGCCCAAAGTCAGTGCGCGACAGAGCCGCGCTGCGCGTGGCTCACGGCCAGCCGAGTGGGTCGTCACGGCACCTTAGATCCTGGTCTCATGATTACGTTCACAGTGAACGTTGAGAGCCACGAACGACTTGCGACCGGCGAGAAGATTGTGAGCCGAGCAGAAGCAACGCAGATTACTCTGGCTTCGGGAGCTGCCGCCTAGGGCATACGGGCGTACGTGGTCGATAGTGAGGTAGCGCGTCGCCTCGCAACGAAGGCCAGCGGGCGAGACGAACTCGCAGCGGGAGCCGGCCGAGACGAAGACTTCGTCGGCCAAAGCGCGCGGGGCGCGGCGGGGTTCCGTAGCGTTGGGCGTTTTCGTCTTCGCCCGGACCGGTTTGGATTTTTGCGGTACGGCATGCTTTTCAGCTTCCCGGCGAGCGTGACGGCGCGAGGGATCCACCTTGTCGAGCAAAAGGTCCGCCGCCCGACCACAGACCTCGGCCAGAGAAACGTCGCCAAGGATTTCCTGGAGACGTTCCAGCTTAGCAACGACTTCCTCGTCGGCGGTGAAGGCGACTCGGTGGAGAACCTTCTCGGGAAATGCTTTGCCAGCGCCTTTCTCCGGCGTCGGCCCCGGCAATGCCCCGTGTTCGACGAGCCCTAGGGGCACCGCAGCGACGGCCGCATTCACTTCGCTGGGACCCGCCACCCTGCGAATCACGTCCCGCTCGACTGCCTTGGCATTCGCCGCCGAACCCAGCCCCTGGACCTCGCGCCGCGATTTGCCCGCTGCTGCGGCCAGAATTCTGAGGTGATTTTCTTGATCGAGGAGCGGCACAAGCTCTGCCGCCGTGCAAAGCGTCAGCCGCCCGTCTCCGAGCATCGTCAAAATGTCCGGATAGCTCCGCGCCGCCCGCGCCACGGCAATCCGCCGCGTGCTCGTACTCTCAGAGAACCCAAGACCCCTCCGGCAGAAGGTATGGATGGCCAGCTCTTGCAAACGAGTGCTGGTTAACTCAAAAAGGTATTCGGCAAAGAATGCCCTTTAAACAAGAGAGGCCATCCA
>JAYVBB010000135.1:0-5233 GCA_043750715.1 Pseudomonadota bacterium
GGGATAGAGGTGGCCGCTCGCCTGGGCGATGGCGTCGAGCTTGCGAGCCGTGTCGCGGTCCTTCTTCAGGATGTAGGAGATTCGGCGGCGGACTGCGACCGGGTAGTCGTCTTTCTGGCGCAGCGTGCCGTCATGCAGATCGCGCAGCAGGTCACCCTTCCACTCGTCCAGGCGTCGGGCGAACGTGATCAGAGTGCTCGGATTGGCGGAGTTGACGACGGCCGTGTCGCGGCGCTGCAGTCCCATCCGGAGAGTCAGATAATATTTGAGCGTCGTGTCCTCGAGGTTGGCGACGGGAGGCGGCACGACGTGGCTGAAACGCATCATGTTGTGCATGCGCTCGAACAGCAGACCCGTGATGCTGCCCGTCGGGACGCCGCTCGGCGCGTTGGACGCCCGCCAGTTGCTCGGCAGGTGGATGACGCCGGCGTAAGGCAGGTCCGGGTACTTCTCGACGACGCCGAGCCCGAACACCGTCCAGCTGTCCCGGTATTCTTTCAGCGACGCTTCCGTGACCGGAATCGCCTTCATCGCGGCCGTCGTCCCGCTGGTCGACGCGAACATCAGAATTTTGGTGCCAGGACGGAAGAGCGCCGTGACCTCACCGTGGCGAACGCGCTCGATGTAAGGAGCCATGCGCTCGTAGGGCGCTATCGGCACGGCTTTCTGGAAGTCCCCGACGGTGCGGACGCCGGCCAGGCTGAAGTCCTTCGCGAAGGCGCTGCCTTGCGTCAGAGCGAGCATCGCCGTCAGGCGCTCTTCCTGGACTTCCTGAGCCCGGGCGAGCTTCGCGCGAAACCGGTCGAGCGTCCGCAGCTTGAACTGCAGGATCGGGTAGCCGATCAGAATGCGGGCCCAAGGAGCTAGCATGCCTGATACCACCTCACGGCTTCGGTCATTCCATCATGGAATGACACCGGGGGGCGGTAGCCGAGCACGCGCTTCGCCTTCGCGATCGAGTACTCGAGATTCAAAGCGAGGAACTTGTAGCGAGCCATCGAAAGACGCGGCGCTTCTTTGGTGCCGAGCAGGCGGGCGGCGCGATCCACTCCATAGGCGAGCGGCAAGGCGACGCCGCGCGGCAGCTTCTTTCGCGGCGGCACGATGCCGAGCGCCTTGGCGACGGTGCCGACGAATTCGAGGCGGCTGACCAGGGGGTCGTCCGTGATGTTGAAGATTTCGCCCAGGGCCTGATCCTTGGTCAAAGCCAGCATCACACCTTCGACGAGGTTTCTGACGCCGGTGTTGTTGAGCTTTTGCCGGCCGTCGCCGAAGTACCAGAACCCGCCACTTTTCAGGACGTCGATCAGGCGCGGCAGCACCTGCCGGTCGCGGGCGCCGTAGATGAAGCCCGGCCTGAGAACCACGCCGCGGAGGCCCTGGTCGCGCATGTAGGAAAGGACCAGCTGCTCCGACTCCGCCTTGCTCCGAGTATAGCCGTCGATTCCCACGACGTTCGGCGGCGTGCTCTCGTCCGTCCCGAAGTGATCCCGCGCCTCGTAGACGCCGAGCGAGCTCATCATCACGAAGCGGTCGAGCCCGGCTTCGGCCTTGGCTGCGTCGAGGAGCGCCTTCAATGCGGTGTAGTTCACGCGCCGGTAGTCTTCGACCTTGCCCCAGTCGCCGACCATGGCGGCGCAGTGCACGATCCAGCGCGCACCCTTGACCGCGCGGCGCAAGGAATCGGCGTCGGTCAGGTCGCCGAGGCAGGCTTCGACCCCGAGGCGGTCGAGGAACGGCCGGTCCGCGCTTTTTTCGCGGACGAGCGCCCGAACCGCGTAGCCTTCGGCGACCGCGCGCTCGGCGATGTGGCTGCCCACCAGACCGGTGGCGCCCGTGATCAGTAGAGTGCCGGAAGGCAACGAATTTGTTCCTTAATTAGGAACATCATACCATAGGCTGCAGCCTTGCTCACGGCTCGTCGGTCGGGTCCCAGCAAGTCCTCAGATTTTCATGGAAACCTGACATGAGCTTGAGGTCCATGTCGCTCAGCTCGAAGTCGAAGACCTTGGCATTTTCCTTTATCCGCTCGGCTCTCGACGACTTCGGGATGACGACCAGGTCGTTCTGAAGCGACCACCGGATAAGCACCTGTGCGGGCGTCTTGTCGTGGCGTTCGGCGATCTGCACGAGCCGCGGGTCGCCGAGGCGCTTGCCGTGGGTCAGGGGCGAATAGGCCACCACTTGGATCTTCTGCTTCCGGCAGAACTCGAGCAGCTCTTTCTGGAAGAGGTACGGATGGAATTCGACCTGGTTGCAGACCGGGACGATGCCGGTCTTTTCGATCAGCTCGCTCAAGTGCTTGACGGTGTAGTTGCTCACGCCGATCGACTTGCAGCGCCCGCTCTTGAGCAGCGTCGCCATCGCCTTCCAGGCCTGGGTCCTTTGGCCCGCGATCGGAAAGTGGCTGAGGTAGAGGTCGACGTGCCCCAGATCCAGGCGGGCGAGGCTGGCGTCGAACGCCCGCAAGGCTTCGTCGTAGCCGTGATCCTGGTTCCAGAGCTTGGTCGTCAAGAAAATGTCGTCGCGGGGAACGCCCGACTCCCGGATCGCCGTGCCGACGTCCTTTTCGTTGCCGTAAATCATCGCCGTGTCGATGTGGCGATAACCTTCGGCGAGCGCCGCGAGCACGGCCCGTTTGGCCGTTCCCATCGGGCACTGCCAGACGCCGAGACCGAGCCGCGGAATCTCGTTGCCGTCGCGGAGAGTCGCCTTCGATTTCAGATTGAAGCCGTTCATCGTCACCCGAGAGTCAGAGGCAAGGTGCGCAGGCGCTTGCCGGTCGCCGCGGCGAGCGCGTTCGCCAGCGCCGGACCGACCGGAGGCACGCCCGGCTCGCCGACGCCCGTGGGACGCTCGGCACTCGGCAGGATGTGCACTTCGATCTTCGGCATCTCGCTCATGCGCAGCACCTGGTAGTCATGGAAATTGCTCTGCTCGACGCGGCCGTTCTTGAGCGTGATCTTGCCATGCAGGACTGCTCCCAAGCCGTAGCCTATGCCGCCTTCCATCTGCGCGATGACGTTGTCCGGGTACACCGCGATGCCGCAGTCGACGGCGCAGACGATGCGGTCGACCGTGAAGTCCTTGCCGTTCACCGTCACCTCGACGACCTGCGCGACGTAGGAATTGAACGACTCGTGGACGGCGACGCCGCGGAACTGGTTTTTGCCCATGGGCTTACCCCAGCCGGCCTTCTCGGCCACGAGTTTCAGCACGCCCTGGTGGCGCGGGTGTTTGGCGAGCAGCGCCATGCGGTACTCGACCGGGTCCTTACCCGCGAGCTTCGCCGCTTCGTCGATCAAGGTCTCGGCGACGAACGCGGTGTGCGTGTGACCGACCGAGCGCCACCAAAGCACCGAGACCGCGTTCTTCGGAGAGTGCAGCTCGACGTTGAGGTTCGGCACTTCGTACGACAGGTCGGCGATGCCTTCGACCGTCGTCGGGTCGATGCCGTTCTTCATCATCGCGCCGAACGGGGTGCCGTCCATGATGGATTGGCCGACGATCTTGTGATCCCAGGCGAGCGGCTTGCCGTCCTTGCCGAGGCCGACTTTTGCTTTGTGAAACACCATGGGCCGGTAGTAGCCGCCCGCGATGTCGTCTTCGCGCGTCCATACCAAATGGATTGGCGCCTTCAGGTCTTTGGTGGCCTTGGCCACCTCGACGCCTTCGGCGATGTAGTCGCTCGTCGCGTTGGCGCGGCGGCCGAAGCTGCCGCCGGCCAGCACCGTGTTGATCTTCACTTTATCGGGACCGCAGCCCAGAATCTTGGCGGCCGTGTATTGGTCGCCCGTCTGCATCTGGTCGCCGGCCCAGATCTCGCAACCGCCGCCTTCGGTGAGCTCGACGACGCAGTTGAGAATTTCCATCGGGGCATGCGCGAGGTACGGGAATTCGTAAACGGCTTCGATTTTCTTCGTCGCCTTCGCCATTTCGCTTTGCTTCCCCTTTTGCGTGGCGGGATTGCCCTTCTTGCCGAGGAGGGCTTTAAACTCCTTGGCTAGGCTGGCAGAGCTAAGCTTCTTCGACTGGGATTCGTCCCATTCCAATTTGAGGGCGTCCCGACCGAGCTTGGCGGCCCAGTATCCTTTGGCGACGACGGCGATTCCTGAAGGGATCTTTACTACCGATTTGACGCCGGGAACGGCTTTGGCCTTCTGCACGTCGAACGATTTCAGCTTGGCGCCGAACGACGGCGCCCGCGCGACGAGCGCGGTGAGCTGGCCCGGGCGGCGCACGTCGAGCGCGAACTGCGCCTTGCCCGTCGTCTTGTCTTTGCCGTCGAGCCGCGTCGGCGATTTGCCGATCAGCTTGAAGTCCTTCGGGTCCTTGAGCTTCACTTCCTTCGGCGGGGCCTTGGTCGAGGCAAGGTCGGCGATCTCGCCGTAGCCGACTTTTTCGCCCGACTCGGTGTTGACGACGAAGCCGCCCTCGGCCTTGAGCTTCGAGCGGTCGACCTTGAACTGCTCCGCCGCGGCGTCGATGAGCATCTCCCGCGCCGAAGCGCCAGCCTGGCGAAGCTGATCCCACGAGTTGGCGACGCTCGAGCTGCCGCCGGTGCCCTGCGCCGGTCCCCATGAAATGTTGTTGTAGAGTTTGGCGTTGGCCGGCGCGGACTCGACGCGCACCATCGACCAGTCGCACTCGAGCTCTTCGGCGAGGATCATCGGCAAACCGGTGTAGACCCCCTGCCCCATTTCCAGATGTTTGACCAGAACGGTGCACGTGCCGTCGGTGGCGATGCGGAGAAACGCGTTCGGCTGGCCGGCAATCGCCGCCTGCGCTTTGGCTCCGAAACGAGCCATCGGACCGGAAAGAATCTCGGGAAGGCAGAAGGCGATGCTCAGGCCGACGCCGGCCTTGGCAGTGTTTTTGACGAATTCGCGGCGGGAGTGGCCCGTGGTTTCCTGGGTCATGCTCAACCTCCCTTCAGAGTCTGGGCGGCGTCTTTGATCGCCGTCCGGATGCGTTGATACGTGGCGCAGCGGCAGAGATTTCCGGACATCGCGCCGTCGATGGCGGCATCGTCGGGAGCCTTGTTTGCTTCGAGGAGCGCGACGGCCGCCATCACCTGGCCGGACTGGCAGTAGCCGCACTGCACGACGTTGTGCTTCACCCAGGCGTCCTGAACCACTTCAGCCGTTTTGGCTGCTCCGACGCCTTCGATGGTCGTGATTTTCTTGCCGCTGATCGCGGCGAGCGGCATCGAGCAGGAACGCGTCGGCTGCCC
>JAYVBB010000136.1:0-6283 GCA_043750715.1 Pseudomonadota bacterium
GTGATTTGGGGCATCCGTCCCGAGAACCTTCGCGTCGCGGAAGAGGGGTCGGCGTCTGAGGTCTTCCTCGCCAAAGTCGTGGTCACGGAGCTCCTCGGCCCGACGTCGACCGTGCTCTGCGACATCAAAGGCCACGAGATTCATGCTTCGCTCACCGCGCCGCACCGCCCGACCCGCGGTCAGGAGATCCGCCTGGAGTTCAAATCCCGGCACCTCTACCTGTTCGACCAGGAGACGAAGAAGTCCCTGATCGCCCGAAGCGCGTACGATTGACCTGGCGGCCATTTTAACGTTATTCTAATAGAAACATTGACATTTCATTAGAATCATAGTATAACCCGGTCGCTCCAAATAGAACGGGTTTTTCATTGCGAATCGCCCCTAAAATCACGGCTTTGGCCCTGATGGCCATGTCTCTTGCCTGCGGCAAGGAACGCTACGCCAATCCCCAGACCTGGGGAAAGAGGCTGGAGCAGCGCGACTCCGTGACGGAAACGGGCGGGACGGGGAAGACCGCGACGCCGGCGACGCCGCCCCAGACGGGCCAGCCTCCGGAGACCGGCCCCGCGGCGCCCCTCGAGACCCTGCTTCAGGACGGCCTGATCCTGCCCATGCGCCTCAAAGCGGAGACGTTGACCATCACGTTCCATGCGAATGTCGAGGGTGCGACCTTCGACTGCGCCGCGGGCGCCACGGCTGCGTATCTGCCGTGCGACGGCTCGAGCTACGCGTTCGGCAAACTCAACCACGGCCAGAGCTACATGCTGCGGGTCCGCGCCCAGGCCGTCGACGGCCGGGTCGACCAGACGCCGCTCGTCGTCAGCTTCACGGCCGACCTCCTGACCGGCGAGGCACCGTCCGTCGCTCCCGTCGCCCGTGGCGTCGACGCCGTCATTCCCGGGACCGCCGGCGACCTGCCGCAAGCCGTTAAAAGCGGCCAGCCGTCCACGACCAAAGGCCGCGCCCTGCAAGTAGGCAGCTACTTCGCCGTCCTGGCGCCCGCCGACCAGCAGGTGACGAGCTACGCGACGAACAAGAACTACGCTCTGACCGAGCGCTATTTCCGCCTGATGCCGAGCAAGCTCCCATGCACCGGCACCTTCGAGCAGGAAGTAGCGGGACCCGCGGGCTCCGGCACGTCCTACTGTGAAGCGACGCCGAGCGACGGCGCCTGGCTTGGGAGCTACGCGACGGGCTCGCGCCCCGTGGCCAAGAACCACGTCGAGCTGGTGCGCGCCTCGCCCGACGGACTCGAAGAAAAACTCGAGGTCGCCGCCTTCGACCAGGACCCCGATCCCGCCGAAGCGAAGCTCGGCCTCGAGACGCTTTGCCGCGGCGCCAACTACCAGGGCGAGACCCAGGTCGCGCTGCTGGGCACGTTCTACGGCGAGATGACCCGGCAGCTCTTCCACTGGTGCCAGGCCAGGGACGAGAACGGCGAGTTCTGGTGGATCGGCAGCTTCGCGGCCATCGTGTCGCGGAACCCGAACCCCGCCCGCCTGACGGTGATTTACGCGGTCAACGTCCGCCAGGGCATCTTCTCGGGCCAGCAGTTCGCGACGTTCGCGGAGCGCCGGATTCCGCGCCTCATCATTCCGATTGCCTTGCCGTCCGGAACCCATTAATCCAGACAGATGCTGACGAATCTCCCCCAAGAGCTGAAAAATCGCCAGGCTTTCGCCCGGCTGTTCGACCACACACTGCTGAAGCCCGACGCCACGCCGGCTCTGGTTCGAACGCTCTGCGCGGAAGCCAAAACGCATGCCTTCGCCGGCGTCTGCGTCAATCCGTGCTACGTCGGTCTAGCCGCGAAGGAGCTCGCGGGCACGTCGCAAAAGACGATGGCCGTCGTCGGCTTCCCGCTGGGCAGCAACCGGACCGACATCAAGATGGACGAGACGCTGCGCGCCATCGGCGACGGCGCCACGGAAATCGACATGGTGATCAACGTCGGCGTCTATCTCGGCGGCGACAAGACGGCCGTGCGCCACGACATCGGCGCCGTGCACAAGGTGTGCGGCACCCAGGCGGGCCTCAAGGTCATTTTCGAGACGGCGTTTCTCACGCCGGAGCAGATCGTCGAGCTGTCGCACTGGTGCAAGGACTTAGGCGTCGCCTTCGTCAAGACGAGCACGGGATTCGGGCCGCGCGGCGCCACCGTCGAGGACGTGCGTGCTATGGCATCGACCGTGAAAGGAAGCCGCACCGAGGTGAAGGCTTCGGGCGGGGTCCGGACTCTGGAGGCGGCGGTGCAGATGGCCGCGGCGGGAGCCCGCAGGATTGGCTCGAGCTCGTCGGTGAAGATTTTGGAAGACTTTGGGAAGCTGATTTAGAGCTTCGCTGCGGCGTCGTGCTCGAGGTCCCAGAGGTGGCGCGGGGCATTGCTCCCTGCAGCATCGAAGGAAGCGGCAGGCCCAAAGCTGGCGCGGGGCAGAGCCGCGCCCAGCTGCGCCGGCTCGCTGGGGCCCTGCGTGGCTCACGGCCAGCCGTGTGGGTTGGGGCGGGGCAGTGGCGGTGATGGGTTGACTGGGAGTGCAACGTTCACGCTGAACGTGAAAATAGGAGTCGACAGGATTTTGCGGGGCGAAACGGACGAGGGGCTTCACCTCTCGAAAACGGCGCGACCGGTTTGCAAATCGCGCTTCTGGAGGGAGGGGCGGACGGCGTCGGATTTTTTCCGTTCAAGGCGTGAAGAGCGTAGCAGCGTGCAAGAGAAACGGCCGAAAAAAGCCGTGGTAGAAAAGCTCCAACAAAGTTGGAGTCTCCCATGACGAACTTGAAACTGGCCGACGATCAGACGCTTCTTTCGAACCTTCTTCGCATGGCGAAGGCCGAGGCCGTGTCGCAGGTCGAGATTCTGCGACACTTGGCCGAAGTCGACGAGCGGAAGATCGTGGTCGAGCGGGGATACAGCGGCATTTGGGACTTCTGCCGCAGGGGCCTGGGGTTTTCGGAAAGCACCAGCACCCGGCGGATCAGCGTGGCGAGGGCGGCGCGGAGCTATCCGGAGATCCTGACTATGCTCGCCGACGGGCGGCTGACACTGTGCACTGCGGCGGATCTGGTTCCGCTGCTCGACAGGGAGAATTTCGCTCGCCTTCTTGCCGCAGCAGCGGGCAAGTCGCGCCGGGATGTGCAGGCGCTGGGTGTGGCGCCCAACGCCAAGGCGGTCGAGCGGGACGTGATCCGGCGCGTGCCGGGCGCGAGCAAGGAGAAGGTGATTCTTGCCGCTGCGCCGGCGCCACTAGGGCTGGTCGAGGAAATAGCGTCGGCTGATAAGACTGTCCCGACGACCGTGGTCAAAGCGCCGAACGAAAAAGTCGTCCACCGGGTCGCGTTCAATGCTGACGAAGAGGTGGTGGCGAAGCTGCAGCGGCTGCAGGAAATCCTAGGCAACGTGACGCTCGCCGAGGTTTGCGGCCGGGCTGCGGACCTGTTGCTGGACAAGGTCGATCCGGCTCGCCGCCATACGCGGCGGGAAAGCAAGAAACAGAAACGCGCCGAGAAACCCAAGGCGGCCCGAAACGTGGCGGCGAAGCCCAAGCGGGCAGAGCCCCGTCGCGCCCCGCGGACATTGGCCGACACGGTCGTCGTCGGTGCGGGAGCGCGCTGCGAGTACGTCTCGCCCGACGGACTCCGCTGCGGGGAGACTCGCTACCTCACCATCGATCACGTCCGGCCATACGGCCTCGGTGGCCGCTCACGATCGCTGGACAATCTGCGTTGCTACTGCTCGGCTCACAACCTGCTCGCTGGAAGAAGGTCGTTCGGGGCACTCAACGTTCACCGTGAACGTAACGATGAGACGGCTAGCTAGTTTCTGGCGCGGAACGTGCCAGAAACTAGCTAGGGTCCGCGTCGACCCATTCGGCTGGCCGTGAGCCACGCAGGGCCCCAGCGAGCCGGCGCAGCTGGGCGCGGCTCTGCCCCGCGCCGGCTTTGGGCCTGCCGCTCCCTTCGATGCCGCATGGAGCAATGCCTCGCACCAGATCTGGGCTCACGCACGCGACCCGCGCAGCGCGCGACCCACCCGGCGTGTTGTTTTTCCTACGTTCCCTCTTACTTCTTCTTCGGCGGCTCCGCCTGCGTCGACTTCTCGACGGAGGCGACGGCCTTCGACAGGATGACGATGCGGAACCAGCCGAACTTGGCGCCTTTGTAGCGCACGATCGTGCCGAGGAGGTCGTCCTGGCCGAGCACGAAGAGGCCGACTTTGTTGCCGGCGGCCGCTTTCACGTAGTAGAGAATGCCGACCTTGGATTCGCCCGCCGTCAGGGCGAGCGAGGTGCCGGCGGCGGAGCTGAGCGGGATCGGGATGTTCAGCGTGAACGGAGAAGTCGTCTCGGCGACGGCCGACGACTCGAGCAGAATCGGCGCCGAACCGCCGACCACGGCCGTGTCGGCCATCTCGAGCGCCGACGGCAGCACGTTCGGGTTGTCGTTGCCTCCGTCCTGCATGGTGATCGACGTATCGATCGCGATGGCACCCGGAGGAATCTGGATGAAGGTTTCCATGTTTTCTCCCGACTGGCTGCCGACCATCGTCTGGTCGCCTGCCGCGTCTTTCTTGAACGAACCCTGGATGACGCCCGCCGACGGCTCGGTCGTCTCGACGTTGGATTCGACGTAGTCGCTGCCAACGTCTTCTTTTTCGGCTTTGGCGCACGCCACCAGCGTGAGGACCGTCAGGGGTAGCCAGAGCTTTTGCGCATATTTCATGGATTTTTCCTCTTTGGTCGAGCGGTTAGAGCATCCAGCCAAGGCGGAGCAGCGTGATGTATGGGATCGTCGTCTTGCCCATGATCTTGCCCGCGTCGTCGACCGACTTCTCGAGCTCTTTGAACTCGTCGGAGTCCTTGACGGCCGCTTCCTGAGACGGCGAAACGTTCTCGAAGCCGACGTCGAGGTCGGTCTTGTTGGACATCGGGACCTGCGCGCCGATCTCGAAGCCGAGCGTGAAGCCGACATCCCACACGGCGAACCAGCCGAGGTGCGGTGTCAGGTAGGTAGTTTCCATCGACAACTGGATCGTCGTCGGCACCGTGGTCTTCAGACCCTGGGTCTCGAACTTCACGTCCTTTTCCGCGTTGGCGACGAGGTCCTGTTTGCCGTAAGCGGCGCCTAGGAAAAAGCTGCCGGAGAAGGGGTGCCAGCGCGCCCGCAGGTCCCAGTTGGCGATCTGGATCTTCACCGCATCGCCGGCCTCGAGGTCGTACTTGCCGGTCGAGAAGTTGAAGCTCAGGTTTTTGCAGAGCTGAAAGTCGAGCCCGTAGTTCACGGGATGGGGGAAGCCCACCGCCAGCGTCGGGCCGACGCGGAAGTTGCCGAACAGACCGTGCACGGCGGAATCGACTTCTGCGGCCTTGGGCGACTCGGCAGGCGGCGTCGTGGCGGCCGGCGCGGGAGCCGTTTCCGGCGCCGCTTCAGTCGCCGCGTCGGGGGCCGGCGCCGTTTCTTCGTCTTGGGCGAAGGCGGGGACGGACGCCAGAGCTAGGAAAACCAACGGCAAGACTCGGCTTCGGTCCAACATACGCGGACGACCTCCCCAGAAGATGACTGAGAATTCTTCCGATTTTGAGGCGCCGCCCACGATTTGTAAACACTCGAGGCCGACGAATCGACGTAGCACTTGCGGCGCAAGGCGAAAATTTTTAGGCTGCCCCCTTCTCACACTCACTCAGGAGTCGATCCATGAACCGTACCCTTGCCGCCCTGGCCTTCGCCGCTGCCTGTTTCGCCGCTCCCGCTCTCGCCGACTGCACCGTGAAAAACGACACGAAATTCGACTTCGTCGTGACCTACGGCAACGTCTCGAACCACTCGTTCGGCTCCAACCACATCGAGCAGTTCCCGAAAGGCTCCGTCTCGGGCAAGAGCAAGGACGGGAAGTCCTTCTCGCTTTCCTGCGGCGGCTCGGAGTCCTGGAACGTCGCGGAAAAAGGCGGCGCGGTCGTCGCAGAGAAGAAGTAAGCACCTGATATCATTCGCGGCCTGAGCGTAGGGCCTTAAATTTGCTTCAGTCTGAGGGAGTCCTTGCCGATCCCCCAGCCATGATTTGGAATTTTCCCAGCCTGAAGTACCTCTCCGTCGCGGCGGCTTCGCTCGCGCTGGCTGGCTGCGTCACGCTGGGTGGCAAGAAGAGCAAGGGCGACGGCAAGAGCGTGACGACTCAGGCGGGGACCTGCACGTATCTTGCGCCGGAAAATCAACTGCATCCGTTCTGCGGCTTTGTCGCCACCAGCCTGTCGCTGGACCGTGAGCTCGCCTTTCGGGCTGATGCGCA
>JAYVBB010000137.1:0-6045 GCA_043750715.1 Pseudomonadota bacterium
CCGGCGTCGCGCCTCCTCTATTTGTTCACCGAGGTCCTTCCGAAGACTTCACGCTGCGTCGCCATCATGTCTTCCCTCATCCCCCTAGGCCTGCTCGCCCTCGCCATGATTGCGTTCATGTTCCGGATCGAACCGATGTCGGCCGGAACGGCGCTGATCGGAGTCGTCTGCATCGGCGCCGGGGTGATGCGCCTGAACCGCTTCGTGCGGACCACCTCGAAGCAACAGCTCGAGCCCTCCCAAGGCCTGCTCAAAGGCATCCAACGCATCAACTCCAACTGGCTGATGATCTGCGCCTTGCGCCTCAGAGGCTTGGAAAAAGGACGCCTCGAGACCCTCAACTTCGACAACGCCCGTTTTTCGGCGAAAGCAGCGGTTCTGAGCGCGACGGCTCCCGTGATTTCCTCCGCCATCGGCATTTTCCTTCTGTCCTTCCTCGTCTATGTCCATACCCAGTTCGGCACGAGCTCCGGCGCCGACTTCACGTCGCTGATTTACCTGCTGGTTCGCCTCATTCAACAGCTGAACTCGCTCTCCAGCGCTTTCGGCACGGTCAGCACCTTTCTTCCCTTCCTGAGGGAAAGTCAGGCGTACCTGAGCGAAGCCGGACAACTCGCCGAACGCGCTGGCGAGGCTGCGCCGAAGCTTACACCGAAGGTGATGGAGGACCTTACTCCACCCACCATCGTCTTGGACGACCTCGCTTTTCGCTATTCGACTTCGGGACGCGTCATTATCGACGGCCTCAGTACGACCATCGCGGCCGGCGACCAGTTCGGCATCGTCGGGCCGAGCGGCATCGGCAAATCGACGCTCCTTGCGCTGATCCTCGGCGTCTTCAAGCCCCAGCATGGCGCCGTTCGGATCCGCGGCGAAGACGCCGGGGCCTACCTCGACGGCCGCCCCGAGGATTTGGCCTACGTCGGAGCGGAACCCAGCCTGTTCGAGGGGACTCTTCGCCAAAATCTGGAGTACGGAAAAAGCGAGCCGTCGACTCCGGAAGACTTTGACGACGCCATCCGAGGGGCCCGCATCGACGGCCTCGTCGGGCGTTTGAAGTACGGCCTGGAGCACATAATCAAGGATCAGGGGGCGAGCTTCTCCGCCGGCGAGAGGCAGCGTCTCGTCCTGGCACGGGCTCTTCTGAGAAAGCCGACGCTGCTCGTTCTCGACGAGTTCACGGCCAACCTGGACGCCGACACCGAAATGGAGATCGTCGAGACGATTGCGGCTTTGCGCGGTCGCTGCACGACGATCATCGTGTCACACAAACCCGCCGTACTGCGTTATTGCAGGCAGGTTCTGGACATGCAATCGGGCAAACTCCAGGCAAGGCCCGACGAGCGGCTGACGGCTTGATTCAGCCGGCTTTGGCGACGCGCACGTCGTTCTTCATGAGCTCTTTGAGCGATGAATGGAAATGGATCACGCTAGACGCATCGACGAGCTCGGGATGGCGGCCGACTTGATCTCGGTGCCAAAAGACGTCGCTGGCGACGGGAGACTGCTGAATGTCCGCAAACAGGATTGTCGCGCCCGGGCCTCTTTCGATGTAACGCGTCATCACGTAGTCTTCCGGCACGTTGTCCCAGAGCTGAGCACGATGCCGCAGGAGGCTGCGCAGCAGCACGACCATCAGGTCACGGCGCCGCAGGCTCGCGAAAGCGTCACTTTTCAACACGTAGCACCCGCCCTGGATGAACGGACGGCCGAGGGGTAGGCGGAAATCCATGTGGGGATGACCGATCATCGTCTGGCTGGCGCTAAGGGCCAGGTGAAACACCTTGTCGCCGGTAAACGCGGTGTCCGAGTCGATCTTGCAAATCCGCGAGGCCGGGCCGCCGAGCCGGGCAAGCGCTTTGAAAGTCCGGAGCTCCGAGGCTACGACGTTGATCCCGCCCCAGCTCATGGGATGCACGGTTCGGCAAAGAAGAAGGCGGCTACCGCAAAGGCGCGCCAAGGCGTCCTTTTGCTCGTTCGTAAAGGGAGCGCCCCGGTCCTCCATGACGACGATGGCGTGGGAGTCGGAGAGGCCCAGGCGGAGGGCGCTTTCAATCGAAGTCATGAGATATTCGAAGTGAGGGCGGCAGCTGAACCAGGTGAGGTAGAAGGCGCAGTCTTTCGGACCCGCGGCAAGCCCCGGTGCCGACCGTCCCGACATGACCGACAGCAGTGGCCAAAGTTGGCGCAGGTTGGACCTTATACGCCGAAAAAACCTGACGGGCCGGGGCGGCCTGGGCTGCGAGGCATCGGCCTTCAACGGGGCATCGACGGTCCCGTCGACCCACGCCTGGGCGTCATGACCTGCGAGAGTGATGTCTTTGGCACTATCCTCAGGTAACCAGAGACCCAGGACGCGGCGAAGCTTCCCGTAACTTTGATCGGCGTAGAACACGGGCTTGCCAAGCAGGTACCCAAGAATTGCCGCATGCAGGCGATCGGTCACGACGGCGCTCGCGCCGTCGAAAAGCCTGACGGCTCGGCGAACCCGGAGCGTCGCCAGCAAGACGTGAGGAGCGACGTGCGACGTTGGGCGGCGCCCGAGGCCCAGGAACCGCAATACCCGGTGGCAAACATGCAACGACTCGGACAAGCCGGTGGTCACTCGATCGTCCTTCATCCAATCCGCGTTCGGCCCGTCGATTTTAAGATCGGCGATGACGGACGGAACCCGTTCGTCGTCGGAGCGACGAAGGCAAACCGCCCGCCCTTGTGTGCGGAGGGAGCGCTGCTCGCCCAAATAGAGACTGAGGTCAGGGCAAAGCTTCGCCCGTGGGCCGAGACTCGCCGCGGCGGTCGAGAAGCTCTCTTCATCGCGAAGCAGCAGGTGAAAGTCGGCATGGGCTGCGGCCAGACGCCACCAGTCCTCTTCCCGGCCCTTGTCCTTGAAATGGATCGACTGAGGCAGTTGAATGACGCGGACGCCCGCAAAGTCCCGCAGGGTTCTTTCGCGGATCCGTTGATGATGGAGGTAGAGGTCGCCCAGATTGCCGCCGCCCTGGATCAGAACGACGTCGGGTTTCTGCGCGGATATGGCCCGCGAATCATAGGTCCTGGAGGACGTCACCGACACGACTTCGACACGCCGACTGAGTAGGTAGGCGTACTCGCCGAGAAAGATGAGACTGTCACCGACGTTTGGATGATCCGGAAAATCGACCAGAACGCACCGGGAGCCGGCCCGAACGAGCGGGTCCAGCACGCCGGCGATCTTGGAGCGCAGGTCGCTGAGGACGTCTTTCGTTGCGGGTTTTCCAGGCGAAGTCATCCGCCCACCGCGAATTTGAGGATCTCGGCTCCGTAGCGGACGACTTTGAACAGGAGCCGGCGCCAGAGGGCCGGCTCGAACCGGTCGATCAACTGGCTCCACCTGGTCAAACTCGTCAAGCGCGCCCTGGTCGTCTGACCGTCGTGACGCCGATGTCTAGCGATGACTTTGTTCAATTTTTCGACCCGCATGCCCGCTTCCAGAAACTTCAGCATGAGATAGATGTCGATCTGCCGAGGGAAGCGCTCGTCGTATCCGCCGATCTTTTCCCAGGCTTCCCGGCGATAAATGACGCTTGAGTGCTTGAACGGCACGATCGGGCGCGCCAGGATCGCGCTGATGAACGCCTCTTTCGATCCGTAGCTCGGATACCGTTTGACGCCTGATTGCGCGTCTCCGAAGTACTCGCAGTCGCCGTAAATGACGTCTGGCCAGCCGTTTGACATGATCGCGGCACGATAAGAGGCCAACGCATCGGGAGTGTAGACATCGTCGGCATCCAGTACGGCGATGTAATCGGTCGTTACTGCCCGATTGCCCGCGTTACGCAGCACCGAGAGATTGCTTCCCTTTGCCGACAGCAGGGTCAATGGCTGATCGAGCTCGTGCGCCAACGCTTCGGTGACCGACCTCGTGTCGTCCGTCGATTCGTTGTCGACGACGACGAGTTGCTCGGCCGCCACCGACTGCATCGCCAACGACGTGACGGCGTCACGAATGAGGTTCCCAGCGTTGCGCGCGATGATGACGACGGCGATCGTCGGGACCCGGTCCCGCGCCTGGCCCAGGCGTTCGGCTCCAACTCGTTCGTCTGGGACCGGATATAGCTTTTTCGCTTCCATATCCGTGGCTTCGGCAGCTAGTACGGAAACTTGAACGAGGCTTTGTCAAACTGCCGGTAAGGCCGGGTTTCGGCAAAGATTCCGCAGAGCTACCTTTTGTCACGTTCGCCGTAAAATTTCGACAGCGGCACCGTCAGGCCAGCCCAAAGCAGGGCGGCGACCAGGGCCACGGAGCCGTAACCGACTTCGGTCACGACGAAGCCCAGGTTCTGCACGATAGTGATGCAGCCCGAAGTCACACCTTTGCTGAACCGATACCCGAACACGTCGATGACTTCCTTCGTCCGGTAGCGTGCCTCGAAGGACAGCGGCACGTAGAGCACTTCCTTCGCCGCGCGGAAGAGCGAGTAGTCGATGCTCTTGAATCCGGCGTAGGCGATTGCCGCAGTCGTGAGGCTCGGGTCTTTCAAATATGCGGCGCACGCCACCATGTGAATCAGGGGAATGACGAGGTTCACCAGTCCCGGCTTGACCAGCTGCATCAGAATCGGAGCCGCGACGAACTGTAGCGCCGCGGCGATGCCGTTGATCCAGGCATAAAATCCATAGGAGTAGGCCGTCTGGCGGTCGACGTCGGGATAGGCCGCGGACAACTCGCCTTGGAACGCGAGCATCATCACGGCTTCGATGACCTGCGTCAGAATCACCATTCCCAGAAGGAGCGGCAGGCGCTTTTCCGTGCGGAAGAGGTTCAACGCGAGGTGGCCGTGCCTAGGCTCCGTCGCCTCGTCTTTGGGACTGCCGAAACGGCGATAAACGTAGTCGGAAATGAACGCCGCCGGCACCGTCGCCGCGACCGCAAGCAGCGCCGTGTGATTCGTGCCGAGCCGTGCCACGACGCTCGCCCCGACCAGGCCCGCCGCGATGGATCCGAGCGACGCGATGCCGCAGATCGGGCCGTTGTATTTCTTCGCGTTGGCTTGAGTGAGCGTGCTGTTGATGTACGACCAGTACTGCTCGATGATCAGCACGACGTACGCGTTGCGGAAGAGGAAGAGCGGTAGAATCGCTTCCTTGAATCCGGCGTCGAAGGCCAGCTGCAGAGCGGCGATCAGGGCGCAAGAACCTAGCGTCGTCCAGAAAAGAGTGCGCCGCGGTCCTACGGCCGACAGCAGCCGGCCGTAGACGTAAGTACAGGCGAACACCGCGAGCGGAATCAAAGCCATGATCATCGGCAGGCCGGCCTTGCCGTATGCCGCGACGTAAAGCGTGTTCGTCGGAGTGCGGAGAAACTCGTAGCCGGCGAGCGTGAAGCCCGCGGCGAGGCCGATCAGAAGGGCGGCCCAGACCGGACGAGGAGCAGCGGTTTCATCCACCGCCGTTGCCTCGCAGCGAGCGGAAGATCCTGGTGTAGAGCTCCGGGTAAACGAACCAGAGCACCGCGGCGACGACGAGGAGACCGATCAACGTCAGCCGGACCGGAGACCAGAGACCGACCGGTTTCGTCTTGATGCCCTGCATCACCATGCTGAGGTTTACCGTGGCCTGCGACGACCGCACCGGAAGCGGATGCGACGGCAGTTTGGCCAACGCAGACTCGGCCCGTCCGCCCGTGGCCTGGTATTCGCCTTCGACCTTGGTCATCGCGACCGCCAGCTTGTCTTCCACTTGGTGCTCGGGAACACCCATGATCTCGGCGATCTCCGAGTTCTCGAACTGCCCGCGCGCGCTGAGGCAGAGGACTTCCCGCTCCATGCCGGGCAGACTCCGCAGCGCCTTGTCGAGCAGCGCCTGGCCCTGGCGTTCCCTGAGCGTCTTCTCGTCCAGGGCCTGGCTATGGACCGGAACCTCGAACGAGGCGTTGGCTAGCTTGCTCGTCTCCGCGTTCCAGATGTCGGAATTGAACTTGCGCGAGGTCGTGTAGAGCATGATTTTCAGCTCGGAAAACTGGTCGATCGTCTCCAGCGTTTCTTCGTTGAGTGACTGGAAGACTTC
>JAYVBB010000138.1:0-1784 GCA_043750715.1 Pseudomonadota bacterium
ACCCTTGCGGAGGGCGCGCGATGAGTAAGAACCGCGAAGCCGCGCTACGAGAGCTCTTTGAGCCAATTGATGAACTGGCCGAGGTAGCGGTTCGAGCGCGTGTTCTTGCGGTTCTTTTGTTGATCACCAAGCCGGCAGATTTCCAGATTCAGCAGGCCGAGCACAGTGGCGTGCTTGGTCGGGTGCGGCGACTTCGCGATCGCGTCCTCGCTCGTCGGGCCCTGCGCGTCGGCTTGGATGACGGGGCGGGCGCGCGCGACCGGAATTTGCAGGCGTTTGCCGAAGTACTCCGTGATGCCTTTGACGTCAGCGCCGCCGCCCGTCAACAACAGTCCGGCACCGAGCGTGCCACGGTGGACGACGAGCTCTTTCGCGATCAGGGCGCAGAGCTCGTGGATGCGCGGCCCGAGGATCGGGTTGACCTGCGCCGGACCCACGGTTTTAGGCTGATTCCGGATGTCGAGCACTTCCGCGGTGTCGCCCGGACGAGGCTTGATGCCGAAGCGGATTTTGATTTTCTCGGCTTCTTCGGGGCTGATCGACAGGCCGATCGCGAGGTCGCTCGTCATCAGCTTGCCGGCGACGTTGACGGTGAAGGCTCCGATCGGCCGGCCGCCTTTGAAGACGATGCCGTCGGTCGTGCCGCCGCCGATGTCGGCCAAGGCGACGCCGAGCTGCTTGTAGGCGTCGGGAACGGTCACGGAAGCCGACGCGAAGGGTTCCGAGTAAAGGCGCTGCACCTGCAGGCCCGACTCGTTGCACACGTCGACGATGTCTTTGAGGTAGAACTTGTCCGCATCGATCAGGAAGAAGTCGCCCGTCAGCGTCTTGCCGCGGAAGCCGGTCGGGTCGGCGATGGTTTCCCTCTGGTCGAGGCGGTAACCGATCGGCACGACGTGGAGAAGCTCGCGGGAGTCGGACGTATACTCCGCCTCGACCTTAGCCATGAGCTGGTGCTGGTCGCGCTGGCTGACGGCCTGGCCTTCGACGGGCGCCGTAGCGGTGACCAGCCGGCTGCCCAGGTGGCTGCCGGCGACACCGACAACGACTTTGGTGATGTCGGCTTGGAACTGCTTCTCTGCGGTTTCGAGGAGCAGCTTCAGGGCGCCCTTGGCCTGCTCGATGTTGGCGAGCATGCCCCGCCTCATCCCGTCTGCGGGCACGCTTACGGTCTCGACGGAGTATGCGGTATGGGCGCCAGGCGTTTCGCGGAGGGTCGCCAGGCAGAACTTGGTCGTGCCGAGGTCCAGCGCGTAGAGGTTTTTGAGATGCTTCACCTTCGGCAGCATAAAGGTCTCGATGACTGGCTTAGAATGCTCTGTAAAGTATTACATTTTCTTGGATTTTATAAAAGCCTTGCCTTGATAATCAAGCTCGATGCGTTCCGCGACCAGACCTTTGCCTTCGAGTTTGGTCAGGATTCCCGTCAGCTTGTCGAGCTTGCCCGTGAAGGGTCCGCGGCCGATGGCGACTTCCGCGCCTGATCCCGAAAGAATCACGAAGAAGCCGCGGAACCGGCGGTAACCCATGTTAGTGAAAATCAGCTTTTTCTCGCGGGAAAGACGCAGCAGCTCGATCGCCTCCTTGAGGATCGCGCGCTCGTCGCCTTCGAGCGCGACAGTGAAATCGCTCTTTATCGCGAATTTCCGGCGCTCGTCGAAAGCTCCGGACAACGTCGGACCAGGGCACGCATCGGCCTTCGCCGGATCGGGCGTGCCGTAGACGACGCCGCCCTCGGCGACGAAACGCACGCGGTCGGCTTGAACGCAGAGAACCGGCGTCCG
>JAYVBB010000139.1:0-2429 GCA_043750715.1 Pseudomonadota bacterium
ACCACCGACCAGGCGTCGTCCGCCGGGTCGTCGGCTTCGGGCGTCGGATCGACGGGGAGGCGGCCGATTCCGAGCGTCGGGGGCGCGCCGAAGTCGTTCGTCAGCTGCCCATAGAACGCGTCGCCGGCATTGTAAGCCGAGTCGAAGATGTTCTCGTTCTCGCGGTCGTAGTACGTCGGAATGAGTTCGGCGTCGCCAAGGAGCAGGAGGTAGCGGAGCTTGACGGCGCTAACCTGGTTGAACTTCAGGATGAAGGCTTTGATCGCCTCGGGCGTCAGCTTGCCGTTTCCGTGGTCGCGCGCGATGGTCGCCGTCGAGACGACTTCCGTCGACAGGCCGCGGCTTTGCTTGTGCGCTTTCAGGGCGTTCGCCGGGGCTAGGAAGATGGGAGGCGCTACGATCAGGAAGCGGGCGCCGTTCTGGGCCGTCTGGATGTTCTGCGTGCAGCCGCCGTTTTTCCATTCGAGGTAGTTGACGGCCAGGCGGACCGTCGTAGGCGGAACGCGCTCGTACTCGCGCTCGATCGGATCGAGGGGCCGGCGAGGGTCCTGAAAGATCTTGCGGAAGCAGCCGTCGTGCTGGCCATAAACTACGCGCACGCGGAGTTTACGGTAGAGGGTCAGACGCTTGGTCGAGGGGTCGTAGTCGACGCCGTTGAGCAACACGCGCTGAACGTTTGCGTCCACCACGCCGAGGGTCGTCGAACCGATCGGGTCGGTGACGCTGGCGGCGCCTTGCTCGTATGTTTCCGGATCGAACACGAATGCCGGCAGCGGGGCGCCGTCCTTGTTGCCGTTCGGCGGCTGCACCGGGTAAAGCCGGATGTTTTCGTAAACCTTCGGCGCCTCGGGCGTGATCTGGATCTGGGTGATGCGTTTGGTCAGGGGCAGCGCGACGATGCCTGCATGGACCGGCGTTTCCGGAAAGGAAACCTGCGACTGGCCGTCACGGACCGGCAGGATGTCGCCGCTCTTCAGACGCATTCTCTGGAACGTGCCGGCGGACGTCTCGACGTTGACGAAGTCGACGTCGTCGACCGGGAAGTTCACGTCGAAGGAGGTCGACTGGCCGTCGGTGTCGACGTTGGCCGCTTCGTAGAACGTCCGCGGCTTGTTGAAGGTCTGATCCACCGCGATGCGTCCGCCTTGAATTGGCAGGAGACGGCGGACGGCTTCGAACTTGTCGTGCGTGCAGTAGAGGCTCAGCGCCCTGGTACCCGCAGGAACGTCGATCGTCGTATCGATGTCGCCGGAAGAGTCGAGACCTTGGTAGGTCACGACGTCGAGGCCATCCAGCACGTAGCACATGCCACTGGCGAGCACGTCGTCCTGGCCGAGCGGCGGATCGAATTTGAGTCGGCCTTGGATGTGGACGGCGTCGGCCAAAGCCGAGGCCGACGACAGGAACAGCGCCGCCGTGGCAGCATAACGTAAGGCTTTCATCTCAGTTCCCCACGCCGATCATCGGGTCCAGGCCGTCGGCGACCGAACGCCCGCGCACCGTGACCAGCTGGCTGCAGCGGTAGACGTCGGAATTGCCGGTCTGGTCGGCGGCCGGCTGGAACTTGCCGCAAATGATGTTGGGCCCGAGGCGGTACGCGTAGGTTCCGACGCCGTCGACGGTCGACTCGCTCGAGCGGGCATCTGTAAGGAAGGAATAGAGCGTCTTCGCCGCGTCGCCGCGGATCATGACGCGGAGGTTGCCGGTCGCCTCGTCGATAGTCGTCGAGACGGGGGCTTCCGGCTGCGGCAGGTCGTTGCCGGCGAGCGCCGGGGCGGTCGTATAAAGGAAGAGCAGGGCCGTCAGGCTGAGAAGGGCGCGTAACATATTGATACTCCTTACTTTCAGGTTTCTGCCGGCCGGATCTTTTTGGGGGGATTCCGGCTGGCACCGTTTAACGCGGATCCAGATCAAAAAGTAGCTCAAATATTCGCTCACTGGGGGCCCGATCAGGCCGGCGACTAAACAGACGTTCGCAAATCAGCCCTTCTTGCGAACGCTAACTAGCCGCACCCCCCGGTGCGCCGTTTTAAAAAAATGGGGGTCCCGTAGGCTGGGGTTCAGAGGGGCCCGCAGGTCGCGAGCCACCCAACACCAACTAGGAGATGAGAGTCATGAAACACGGTAACGATCTGAAAACCCTTAAGAAAATCGCAGCGGCCATGCTGCTGGCGACGCTCGGCGCGGCCGCCTCGGCGCAGGCTGGCGTGCCCGTCCTCGATTCCAACTGTGGCAGCTGGGCCCGCCGCCTGAACGCTCCCGCCCGCGCTGCCGGGGTCGTTTTCGACGCCGAGTGCCGCACGGCCTTCGTCAAGCCGCCGGCCTACGGCAAAGCCGAGCTGGTCGCCATGACCCGCTCGTCCAACCTTACCTTCTGCCCGGCCGTTAACAACGCCGGCGCCACCTCGGCCAACACGGTCGAGTCGGCC
>JAYVBB010000140.1:0-10077 GCA_043750715.1 Pseudomonadota bacterium
TTCGACGTGGCGGCCGACGAACGAGGCGACGGGCAGCGTCGCGACCATGACTTGGTCCTGATAAACGGTCAGTGCCATCGGTCCCGGCGCGACGTTGAAGTAGCAGAAGCGGCCGTCCGGGCCGGTAGCGTTCAACGTCCGGTCGAGGAACCCGTAGGTGTTGAAGTAGAAGGGGCCTTCCGCGCCGACGTCGAGCTGGACGCTGACGCCGGACGTCGCGGCGCCGCTTTGGTCGCGATCGACGACGCTGCCGCAGTAGGAGCCGAGGCCGGCTTGCTGCTGCGATGCGGACACTTCGGTGAGGGCGTCGAACGTGAAATTGCGCATGGCTTTAATGCGGAGCACGCCGCTCTGACCGGCTTCACCCGTACGGAGCTCGGCGATCGCCGGGCGGATCTGGCCGCTCGGGTCGTCGATGACGGCGAAGAAGCGGGCCTGGGCCGGCATGTCGCGGATCGTCAGGTGCCCGGTTGCGTCGGCGCGCGAGGTGAACTCGGTGCCGACCAAGTGAACCTGTGCGCCGGACACCGGGAAGATGCGGCCGTCTTGGGCGTTCGAGCGCTCGTCGACGATCTGCACCGTGACGGCTTTGTAAGACAGCTTGTCGCCGGAAACGGCGTAGCGGTCGAGCTCGGCGTCTTCGCGCATGACCGAGCGTGCCGTCTCTTCCAAACTGTCGTTGAGCGACGGCGCCGAACGGCCCGTCGCTTCGTCTTTGGCTTGCGGTTGCTGGGACGCCTGTTCCAGACCCGGGTAGAGCGCACTTTGCAAGGAGCCCTGGAATACGCCTTCGAGGCTGACGAGGGCGTCGGGAACTTTCAGATCGGGACCGTTCGCCGCGCCGACGACGGTGACGGGAACGATGTACATTTTGCCGGCGACGACGGCGTAGAGCTCGGTCACGCCTTGAGCGCGGGCGACCATCTCGCCAGCGGCTTGCTTGAGGTCGAGCACTTGCTTGTCGCGGACGAAGAGCGTCAGGCCTTCGAGGCCGGCGCCAGAGACTTTGATGCGCGCCTTGCTTCCGGTCTTGGCGAAGCTCAGGCTTTTCGGCGACAGCGTGACGCGGCCGCCGCTCGACGCGACGACCAGCTCAGTCGAGTCTTCTTTCACGGCTTCGAACACCGGCGCGACCTTCGCGACGGGGTCGCCTTTGAACTCAGGAATCGTCACATGAACGACCGGCACGACGACTTCGACGGCGGCTTTCGGCTTGGCGCCGTTGGCGCGGGCCAGGAGGTCGGCGATGGTTTCCGGACCGGATTTGAGGACGTCTTCGACGGCGATGCCGCCCTTGATCGGGCCGGTGTCCTGCGTGTGGGGAGCTTGCGACGCGGGAACGATCGCACGCGCCACGAGATCGCCCATGCTGAGCGCCGGCCAGGCGCTGAGTTGCGCGACGTTGACGCCGTTGCCGGCGTGCGCGGAAGTCGCAAGCAACACGAATCCGCTGGCCAGCGTGGCGGCGCGGATCAACTTGTTGCGGCGAAATTCCATGGTCCTCGCTTGATTACGTTCGCTTCACGAGAAGAGGTGCATTCATCATGTATATCGGAGGCGATGAGGAAACATTGAATGGAAGGCCCTCGCCGCGGCGTCCGGTTCGACGTCAAAAAACGCCGCTAAGCTCCGAACACCTTTAATTTATTTTACTGCCCGCCGACGGGCGGAGCAAGCCACGCGGGGCACCCGCAGGGGGTCTCACTGGGAGCCTGGCGTCCTGCCTCGGGATTCGCCGCTTTTTTGCGCAATCGCCTACGAGCCTCTCCGGAGCCGGCGAGACGGGCGATTTAGCTGCTTCCCAAACGTTCTTTGAGGATTTGGCTAACGAGCTTGCCGTCGCCCGAGCCACCGAGGCGGGCCATGACGTCCTTCATCAGGATGCCGAAGTTCCGTTCGGCCGTTCCCGCGATGACCTGCTCGACCATTTTTTTCGTTTCGTCGGCCCCTGCTTTTTTCGGCAGGTAGTCGTCGACGATTTTGATTTCGGACCGGATCGCGTCCCGGCGTTCGCCTTCGGGAAAGTCGTCGATCGATTTGGTCAGGCGCTTTTGGTAGCTGCTGACGACCTTGAGCACTTCTTCTTCCGGCAGGTCCTGGTGGACGTTCACCGCGGCCTGCGCGTATTTCACTTCGCTCAAAAGCATGCGCAGCACGCTGGTGCGATCTTTGTCTCTGGCCTTCATCGCCGTCTTCAGATCTTCGTTGATCCGCTCTTTCAGGGACACGAATGGTCCTCCTCTTCAGAGGGGACACTCTATGCCATCTATGCTATGGATACAATCGATATGGCTGATTTTGCCTGGAAAACACTGCTTTTCGTCCTCGTCTCGAGCCTCGTCTCGGGTTGCGGCGAACTACATCGGGCGACCACCAAGCTCGAGTCCGCGGTCGTCAAAGCGACACCCTCCCAGATCGAAAAAGGCGAGGTGCTTCCGGCCAGCTACATCGTTACGTTCAAGACCGCAGCGGGCGGCCCGGGCCTCGACTTCCAGAATTATCAGGCGGAGTTTCGCCGCCACTACGTCGCTCTCGCCGAATCCTTTCTCGGCGACCCCCGGGTAAAGGACATCCGCTTTTTGACCGGGGTCGACCTGAGCCCGGTCTAGCATTCCGGCGAGGAAATCGGGTTCAGCGTCCCTTTCATGCAAAGGCTCACCCAGGACGCCCTCGACGGCGGAGCGCTGGTCGGCAGCATGACGGAGGTGGCTTTCGCCTCGCCCGCGGACGCTTCGGACGTCCTCGATCAATGGGACAGGCAAGGGAAGCTCTGGTTCGCCGAGCCGAACTACGTCAGCCACCTTTCCTCCGCCGGCACCGGAGAGGAAGAGGCTCCGGCGGAAGGCGAGAACTTTTTCAAAGATCTCAGCACACAGTACTCGACGTTCGACTACTGGTGGCTCAAGACGATCAATCTTTCGCAGGCATACGAGTCGATCTCCAAGCGCGACCTGAGCGTGGCCGAGACGCCGTCCGACGATCAGATGAAGGTGGACCGCCCGATCGTGGCCGTGCTCGACAGCGGCGTCGACTACGAGCATCCGGCGCTCAAGGACCGGATCTGGGTGAACAACGACCAGAACGCCGCCAACTGCGCCAACGATCTCCACGGTTGCAATACGACCACAGCCAAGCGCGGGACGCTCGGCGACGGCGACGTATGGCCTTACGACACGGATGGTCCGAACCAAGGCTGCGAGGACCGGGACCCCAACTGTTCGCACGGGACCCATGTCGCCGGACTGATCGCTGCCGACCACTCCTGGACCGACCAGACCGGCCGCGCCGCGGCGGGCGTCTGCCCCGTTTGCCAGATCATGATCCTGAAGATCGTCAGCAAGGTCGGCACCGAGTCGGGGATTCTCGACAGCTCGATCATCGCGGCGTTCAAGTACGTCACGCTGTTCAAACGCGAAAACAGCGGCGCCGTGCGCGTCCTCAATGCCTCGTTCGGCAAGTTCGTCCGCGCCCGCGCCGTCGGCCTGCTCGTGCGTCTGATGAGGGAAAAGCGCGGCACGCTTCTCGTCGGCGCCGCGGGCAACGAAGACACCCTGACCCAGGAATTTCCCGCCGCGTTCCCCGACGCCATAGCCGTCGCCGCGGTCGACAACGACCTGAAAAAAGTCTCGTTCTCCAATTTCGGCCGCTGGGTGGACATCTCCGCTCCCGGCAACGCGCTCGTTTCGACCGTCCCAGGCGCCCAGGTGGACGCCAAGTCCGGCACTTCGATGGCTACCCCGATGGTTGCGGGCGTCGCCGGCCTCATGATTGCCCGCTATCCAGGCATCAGCTTTACCGAGCTAAGAAAATGGCTCCTCGACGGAGCCGACCCCACTCTCTACAGCGAATCGTTCGCCGACGGCTTCAATTACTACTACTACTACCCGAAGGTCCCCCAGGAATCGGTCCGCCAACCTTTACTCGGTTATGGCTTTCTCAATGCCAACAGCACGCTCAACAAGACTCCGTCGCAAAATTTGCCGCTTTTCAACTCCCTCGATCGGGTCGAGCGCGGCTGCGCAGTCGTTGCAGACGGCCGGCCCGTTTCGCCTTGGGTCGGTTTACTCATGCTTTTGATGCCTCTTGTCACTTTTGTTTACCGAAAGCGTGGCATCAGCAGCTTCGGCAAGCCGCTCAGCATCGCCGCGCCCGCCATCAAAGGTTAAAGCCTGCAGCTCATGCGAAGCACGTTCCGGTAACGGCGGTCGTCGCCCTTGCGATCCCCGTCGAACAGACCTTCGTGATAGGCGTAGAAGTCGTTGGTCAGCGCCAGCCGGTCGGTGAGATCGAACTTCAACCGCACTCTTGCATACGAATAGCGATCGACGCCGTATTCGTAGTCGGTCCCGCCCGACTCCGACCGCGTATAGATCGGAGTGAACCGCGAATGGTAATGCGCGGTAGCCTCGGCCGTGAACGAGCGCGCCACGGCAGGACTCAGGACGACACCGGCGAACTCCTGGGCCTGATAATGCGTCGCGTAGTCTTCGATCGGCTCGTCGCCGGATTCGGACGGCGTGTTCAAGGCGAGCCGATCGTCATCGTCGTCGGCTTCGTCCCGGTGGCTTTCGCCTTCTATGTACTGCCTCCGACTGTAGAGGCGCGTCCAGCCGTCACCGCCGAGCTTGAGCTCGATCTTCGTGCCGTTGTAATTCACCGGCAGCTTGAATGTCGGCGCCAAGCCGACCGTGTAGACGGTCGAGGGATTGTACTCGTCGACTGACTCTTCCTCGACCTGCTTCTGCGAGGTGTTGCTCTGGCGGACGGGAAGCTGGACGAAGTTGTATTGCAGGATCTTGACGTAGTCGTTCTTCAGAGGATAGAGATCGACGGCGATCTCGGGCTGGCGCTGCAGGACCTGCTGCGTCTCCGTCTCCTTGAAGACGCCGAGCGTCGCATAAGTGTCGACGAGGCCGTCGTAGAACTGCGCGCCGAACTGGGCGCGGACGTGCATCGAAGGGTCGAGGCGCGCGTAATCGCCTGACTGGTCGTAGTACGCGTTGGCGTGGTGGCGCACTTCGATCGAGCCGTACCAGTTGCCGCCGGCGGGTCCGGGCGTCGCTTTTTTGGTCGCCTGCACCTGCCCCTGGGCTAAGGCCGGGGAGCAAAACGCCAATACGCACGCAACCAATAGCAGGCGTCCCATGCTGACTCCTCTAGATGCCTCGCTGAGGCTCGGGATGAAACCGCCGCTCTCGCGTCGGTTTCAGTTCAGAATCTGTACTGTAAATAGATTACTAGATTCCCGACCGAGCGGAGAGAGGGTGATGGCCACGAACACGATCGGGTCGCCGGCTTTGAGCCAACTCCCACGGATCAGTTGGTCATTCACCAAAGGAAGCACCTCATCGAGATGAGGATTCGCGTCGATTTGCAGCGAGTCGACGCCGCGGACCAGCGATAGGCGGCGGGAGACCGCCTCCGAGAACGTCACGGCGATGATCGGCACCGGCGCCCGGAAGCTCGCGAGCTTCAGCGCGGTGTTGCCGGCCTTCGTGATCGTGACGATGGCTTTCGCTTTGATGCGTTCGGCGGTGCGGAGCGCGTGGTAGGCGACCGCGTCCATCTCGTTTTCGACGCGCGGAGCATGCTTCACCCAGTTCTGGGAGACGTTGTGACGCTCCTCGATGTCGCGGATGATCCGGTGCATGACTTCCACGGCTTTGGTTCCGTGCTGGCCGTTGGCCACCTCTTCCGAAAGCACGACGGCGTCGGTGCCGTCGAGCACGGCGTTCGCGATGTCGGAGACTTCGGCCCTGGTCGGCGTGATGTTGCGGCGCATGGAGGCGAGCATTTCACTCGCCGTAAGCACGACCTTCGCCTGGTCGTTGCAGAGCTGGATGATTTCCTTGGTGAGCATCGGCACGGTCGCGGGATTGACGGTGAGCGCCAGCTCGCGCCGCGAGATCAGCACGCCGTCGACGGCCGCCAAAACGTCCCTGAGGCGCTCGTAGACTCCTGCGGAGTCGATCTTGCCGATCAGCCAAGGGGCGCCGTCGCCGTGCGCGTCGGTGAGCTCCTTGCGGAACTCCTGGATCCGCTTCGGCTCCCATTCGCCGGGAATGATCAGGTAGTCGACGCCTTCTTTGATCAGGTTCGACAGCTCTTTCGCGGTGACCTTTTTGCGCTCGACGTCCTTCTTCGTTTCCGGGACGGTGATTTCCATGTCCGGATAGATCAGTCCGCCCTGCGTGACTTCGAGCTCGCACTTGTCTTTGCTCGCCGAGACGACGCGCAGAACGACGTTGCCCGAGCCGACGAACACGCGGGAGTCGACCTTGAAGAGGCGGTCCCACATTTCGGTCTTGATGAAGAAGGAGCCGCTGCCGCCCACGGGCGACACGATGACCTTCTGGCCGAACGTCGCTTCCTTGGGCTCTTTCAATCCGGTGATCTGCGCCTGCATCCAGCTCGAGATGTCGAGCATGACGGGCTGGCGATGCTTCTGCTGACGGTTGGCGGTTATGGTCTTCAGGAATTCGGTGAGCGCCGGCACGAAGTTCGGGTGGTAGACCAGCCGGAGCACGTCGACTTCTTCCTTCGCGACTTGTTGCGCTTCGGCTGCGACCAGCGCCCCGGCTTCGAAGGATTTGACGACTTTGGTACGGCGAGCGTTCTGCTCAATCATGGCGGCCCCGGCTTATCGGCATAAAGAATGACCCATAAGTATAGGCGCATTCCCTTCCGCTTGTACCAGAGGAATGCCGAGCCCCTGTAAGGCCTGTTTGTCGTAAACGAGCACGACGGTCGAGCCGAGCAGGAAGGTGCCGAGCTCGTCGCCTTGGGCGACGGCACGCGGGGGCTCGAACGCGATAATCCTTGGCGAAGCGCCAAGCTGGCGGGAGAGATCGTTGGCAATCAGATCGGGGGCGAGCGGCGTCGTCATGCGGCCGACGTTGAAAGCGCCGACCATGACCGCGAAGGCTCGGCCTCCGGAGCTCAGCTCGAACTCAAAGGAGAGGCGCTCGTTGCGTGAGAAGAGGCGGGGGATCCGTGCCACGAACGGCACGTTCACGGGCCACAGCTGCCCGGGGAGATACCGGATCGCCCGGAGCTTCCCGGAGAAGGGTGCATGGACCCGGTGGTAGTTGTGCGGGGCCAGGTAAACCGTCTGGTACCAAGCGGCGTCGAAGTCCGCCCGGACGTCCTTCGGTCCATAGACGAATTCTGCCAGGACGTAATCGAGTCCCTTGGCCTGGATGCCCTGTCCCGAGACGGCGGGAGCAGACCGCGCGAGGTAGCCGTCGGCCGGAGAGCAGACCTTACCGGAAAGGGGGCGTAGGCCCGGCTTCAGCCGGCGTGTGAACAAGTCTTCCACTGAGGCATAGTCGTCGATCCCCAGCTCGGCTTCGTCCATGTTGAGTTTGAACATGGCGGTGAACACGCGTCGCATCCAGCGCGCGAACGGCTTCGGGCTTCTGATCCGGGCGAAGCATCCGGTCATCCAGCTGACGAGATTCTTCGGGACGAGGTGGAAGACCAGCGCCGCAAGGTTCATCAGGTTGTCGTTGGCTGGCGTAACTGCCTGATTAGATACAGATTTAATTGACACGGGCTGCGAATTCCTCAAGCCTTTCAGGGGGCGGGCCGCGAGCTGGGTAAAGTTGTACCTTTACTACCACGACCCTGCCTTGTCTTGTGTCCTTTAGGCCACAGATATCCCCGGGTAATTCACGGGTTTCGGCCTTGGAAATTCAAGAAAATGAGAGCTTTTGATGAAGATATTCCATGGATATTTGACAGTTAGAAGGCAAGTGCTTCAAAATGGGCCTTATTGGCATATTAGTTGTAACTCTAATGGAAGATGGGTAAGCGGGTTAAGCCGCATATCCGACTCTGCCGAAGCAAATGTCTGGGGGACATGGAAATGAAAACCGCCGCTCGTCAACAAAGCACGACCAACAACGCCGCGAAACTCGCGATCACGGACAAAGCCGTGAAGAATCTGGCCGGGTCGATCTACCGCCAGCTGCAGGACGAAGGTTATGCCGTGAAGGACATCATCTCGGTGTCGTCTCAGCTCATCGACCTCGTCACCGCCGAGCTCCAAAAGGACGACTCCGCCCCGACCCGTTGAGCGCCTTGGCCTCCAAGGCTGCTCCGGCAACACCGTATCGTACTGAAACCTGGTGGGAATTTTGTTCCCACCAGGTTTCTTGTTACAATCGAACCATGAAAGCAAAATCAGCGCGTGGAGCGTCGACGCGGCAGCGGATCCTCGAGACCGCGGCGAAGCTCATGTACAAAAACGGGGTCAACGGCACCAGTATCGACGACGTCTTGAACGCGTCGAGCACTGGCAAGAGCCAGTTCTATCACTACTTCACCAACAAGGACGCGTTGGTGAAGGAGCTGATCGACTACCATCTGGCAGCCCTCCCGGCCGCCCAGGCGGCCATGCTCGACAACCTCGGGTCGGTGGCAGGCATCGACGCATGGCTCGACCAGGTCGTGCTCGACTACAAGTCCGGGGTCTACGCCCAGGGCTGCCCGATCGGCAACCTCGCCAGCGAGCTCTCGGGTCAAAATGAAGAGCTCCGGCAGAATCTCCAGGCGACGTTCAACCACTGGGAGACCCGCCTCGAGGCCGGCCTGATCCAGATGCGGGCCAAGGGCCAGCTCCGGTCCGGGGTCGATCCGATCCAGCTCGCGACCTTCTGCGTCGCGGCCATCGAAGGGGCGCTTCTCCTCGCCAAGACGAACCAGTCGGTGACCCCTCTCGAGTCCACCGTCGCCCAGGTCAAATCCCACATCAAAGGCCAAGCCATGGGCGCCAGCCGACGGCTCGGCCCCGGTCCGGCCAAGAAGACGAGCGGCTCGGGTTTCTGCCCGTGATGGCTCTTACCAGCCGCGCAGCGGCGTTAAGGTGACCTGCATTACGCTGACTTCGGGACCTGGGACTGGACCGACTGGACCAGTTCCTCGGCCGCCCGTTCGCCTGATTGGATCGCGCCCTGGATCCAGCCGGCTTCGATCGTCGTGTGGTCACCCGCGAACAGGATCTTGCCGTCCGCCTCGGAGATCCGGGTGGCGAAGTAGAGGTCCAGCTGGTTGGGGGCGTAGGCCGCCCACCCGCCGCCGGTCCAGCTCTGCTGGTGCCAGACCCAGCTGTTGCCTTTGACGAAGAGGGACTCGGCGTCGACCTTTGGGAAGGCCCGCTTCAAATCCTTCATCACGGCCGCGATGCGGTCGGCCGGACTGAGCTTGCCCATCTTCACGGCGTTGTCGCTCTGGATGTAAGACGTGAGGATGCCCTTTTCCGTCACCTCGCCGGCCACGCCGCAGCTCGGTCCGGTTTCCTCGACGTCGCCCAGGCTTTTGCCGGCCTTGGGAATCAGCGGCTGTTTCTGGTCGGTCGACACCGTCATGTCCCAGAAGCGCTCGATCTCGAAGTCGGAGTGCAGCACCTTCAGGCCCTTCAGACCCTCGTCGGTCTCCCAGAAGCGCTTGGCGAACTGCAGATTAACGCGCGTCACGCTCTGCATCCGGACCGACTGCGAGGCCTCCATCTTGGCTTTCGATAGTCCCGGCAGCCACTGCACTTTCTTGATGACGTCGAGCGGGAGGGTCGAAATGACGAAGTCGCCGTCGAGCGTCTTCTTCGTACCCTTCTCGACGAAGTCGACGCTGACGCCTTCGCGCGTCGCCCGCACCGCCTGGACGTTCGCGAGCAGCGTCACCGGCGAGTCGAGGCGGGACGCCAGACCGGAGGCGATCTGGTCGTTGCCGCCCTTGATCCGAAAGACCTGGTCCCAGTTCCTCTCGAGGTATTCCGCGGCCATCCACATCGAGGCCGAGAACATGTGGATCTCGGAGCCGTTGGAAGCGGCGACCAGCCGAACCTGATCGTCCGTGAAGCCGCACGCACTCTTCAACCAGGCGCCGAACGTCTGGCTGTCCAGTCCCTGTTTTTGGATTTCCTGCCAGACGCGCTCTTCGCTGGCGTCGGGCCCGATGGCCGCGAACAGCTGCTTGGTATAGGCGCCCTCGGCGTCGAGGTAGGTCGCCAGGCCGTTGGCCTCGACCTCGGTGTCCCGCTTGGTGAAGCGCTTGCCGTTGACGCAGTAAAGGCGGTTA
>JAYVBB010000141.1:0-7319 GCA_043750715.1 Pseudomonadota bacterium
CCAGCTCCGGACCAGCTTCCGTCAGAAGTGATACGGACGCCAGATTTGACGAGCGCCGGCGTTATGGAAGTCGCGGTATTCATAACCTTTATGCCGCTAAAATCGGCGACCTTAGGTCCGAGCGGTACGGAAGACGCATAAACTTCGAGCTGGTTTTCCGGAAGCGCTCGAAAGCCGCCAGCCCCCATGCTGACGTGTCCTGTGCCGTCCTCACCTCTGATCGTCATGTAGGTTGACGCGCCGAACCAGCTGGTAAAGCGCAAATCGGCTTTGCCGTCGTAGACATTCGGGCGACCAAACTGAATGCTGTTGGCGTCTGAGCCTTGAGAGTCCGCGAGCAACTTTATGCCAATATTTTTGACGGAATTTGTTGCAGCGATGGAGCCGTTGGCCACTTCGAGTGCTTCAATGGGAGCCGTAGTGCCGATGCCGACGTTGCCGCCTGTAGGTGCCAGGTGGATTTGGCCATAGCCCCCGCCGCCTAGGCCCGGCTTGATGCTTACATTTCCGCCGACCAATGGACTGGATGCCGCGTCACCGCCGTTGAGCGCGAGCGTGGCGCCTGGGACCGGGGCGGCACCGACGTAGGTGCCGGCCTGGACCGTTACAGTGGTCGCGATGCCCGAGGCGGTATCGGCGCCGATCAGCGTGACGTTGTCGAAGGGGGGAGTCCCCACCGTGATGTTTTTAGCTGTAGGATCAAACCGGAAAACGCTTCCGATATCGAGTTTTGCCTGCGGGCTCGTCGTCCCAATACCGACGTTGCCGGTACCATGTTGAAGTGTCATGGTCGTGATGCCACTGACGGGATTCATGAACGAAAAGTCGCGGCTACCATTGCCCGCGCTCATATCAGTGCCGGCAATCCAGTTCAGGCCGGACGGTCCGGCGAACAGGATCTGGGCGTTGTTGCTGGTCGCGTCGGAACTGCGCAGCAGCAGCGTCGGCGTAAAGGTGTTGGCCTGCCCGACGATTTCCAAGCCCTGCCGAAAGCCGGCACCACCCATCGGGCTCGACGTGCCGATCCCGACGTTGCCCGACGCATCGACGCGCAGGCGCTCCATCCCATTCGTGGAGACGATGACCGATGCCGCGGTGGTCGTGGCAAGCTTCAGGCCGTCCGCGTCGCGCGCCCGGATCTCGTCCGTCGCGACGTATTGGCTGTCGCCTTGCGTGAAGCTGCCAGCGGTGGAGTTCTTGACGAAGAGATTGCCGTTGCCGTCGTAGCCGAGAGTCGCCGGGTCAACCGGTACTTTGAGGGCGTAGGGTACGCCGCTGAACCGCTGCCGCGGATAAGTCTTGCCGTTTGTCGTGTCAGTGATGCCGATCCAGACTTCGGGCGAATCGAAGACGATTTCGCGTTCGCCGGCGGTCAGCGGCAGCTTAAGCGCAAACCCGCCTTGCGTCAGAGAGACGTCCTGGACGGTTTTCGCCGGAGTGAGTTCGGTCGCGGACGTCTGGCCCGCGAAGAAGCGCAGCTCGAGATCGACGGGGCCCTCGACGGGATTGCCAGAGGGGAACTCGGTCAGGCGGCCGCCATACGTGATGTCGAACGCGTCGGCCGAGGCGGAACTCGAAGCGATCGCCAGCGCCGTCAGGAATAAAAAGCGAGTGATCATAAAGGTATGATCGGTGGATTCAGGGGAAACATTTAGGGGAAAATTCCAGGCAACTAGCTGATATTTTGGCTTAATTTTGACAGAAGAAGCGGGGCGGGGGGAAACAGGCAAGACCGCAGGGGGAGGGATCCCCCCCCTGCGTTGGTAATGACTGGAAGTCTGCAGTACCGAAACCTAGACGCTAGAGCCTTACAGATTCTGGAGCAGGCTCAGAGCGATGCCAGGCTGTTGGTTCGCTTGCGCGAGAACCGAGGTGCCGGCTTGCTGGAGAATGCGCGACTTGGTGTAGTCGGCCGTCTCGGAAGCGTAGTCGGTGTCACGGATCCGGCTGCGAGCGGTATCCAAGTTTTCGACTTGGACGCCCAAGTTGTTGATCGTCGAGCCGAGGCGGTTCTGGATGGAACCGAGGTAGGCGCGGTACGAAGCAACTTGAGTGATCGCCTTGTCGAGGCGGCCGAGCGACATTTGCGCGCCGACCTTGTTGCCGATGCCTTGAACTTCTTCGCCGGCGGCGGAGGTGTTCAAAGCCAACGAGTTCTCGCCGGACGAGAAGGCGTTGATGTTCTGCAGGTCGAGCTTGATGATGTTGACCGGGTTCGGCTTATCCAAAGCGTCGGTCGAGGTGTAGTAGTCCTTGCTGACTTGGACTTCGAGCGGATAGGAGTTCTCGCCCGTCTGCATGTCCTCGGGCAGCGCGGTCGTACCGACCAGCAGGCGCGTGCCGTTGAATTCCGTGGAGTTGGCGATCCGGTCGATCTCCGACTTCAGAGCTTGGTACTCCTGGTCGAGAAAGCCACGCTCGGTGTTGCCGATCGTGTCGGAAGCCGACTGAACCGCGAGTTCCCGCAGGCGGATGAGCATGTTCGTCGTTTCGACGAGACCACCCTCAGCCGTCTGAACGAGCGAGACGCCGTCCAGTGCGTTACGTTTGGCTTGGTTCAGAGAGCGCACGTCCGCGCGCAAGTTCTCCGAGATGGCCAAGCCGGCGGCGTCGTCCGCAGCCTTGTTGATGCGCTCGCCCGAGGCGAGCTTGTTGCCGCTGTTTTCGAGGCTGTCGGTAGACATCCCCAGGCGGCGTTGCGCGTTCAGTGACGCGACGTTTGTACGAATACGCAGACCCATTTTAGTGACCTCCTGTCATCATTACTTCTCAGAATCACATCATGCGATTCACAAAAGACGAATCGACAAAGGGCGGCGGGAGTTTAGCTCGCCGGCCAGCGACTGGACTAACCCCCTGAAATCTTAAGAAATAAAAATTCTGCCGACCGGCGTTTCTTGCCTAGCGGCGGGTCGTGCCCGCGAAATTCAGGAAGCCTTTCACCAACTCGTAACCGTAGGTGAAGGATCCCGCTTCTTCTCCCTCGCCGGCTCGGCAGACACGGTCCGGAATATCGTGATTCGTCAGGAATTCCTGTACGGCTTCGGGATGCGACTGAAAAGAAAAGACCGGAAGTTCCTTGTGAGCCAAGCCGTCGATCGCAATCTCCGCGCTTTTGGCTATGACGTTCATGCTTTCGGGGGCTTTCTTCACCGTTTCGCAGTGCGATACGCAGATCTTACCCATGCCGCGATGCCACGCCGGCGTCGCGTCGACGTAAATTTCGCGGAAGCCTTTGTGTTTGGTCTGGTCGGGAAAGACGTAGCCGATCTCGCCGCCGAACATGTGCGCGAGCATCTGGTGGCCGTAACACAGGCCGAGCGTCGGGATTTTCGCTTGTAGGTGCGGCATCAGCCATTCTTCGAGCGTCGCCTGCCAGGGCAGCCGGTCGTGGACGCTTGCGGCGCTGCCGAGCACCACGATGCCCGTGACCTGGGTCATGTCCTCCGCGTGGAGAGACTGCATGCCTTGCATGCACGGCAAATGATAGGTCAAAGGGAGCGGCGAGAGCAGGGCCAGGTGGTTGAAGCACTCGAGCTCGGGGACCTTGACGGCGGGGTCGATGATCGCAATGTGCGGCCGGGTCATTTCTTTTTTGAACCCAGCTGCGCCAGCCTGCTGGGGCCCTGTTCCGAGAGCGTGTCGCGGAAATGGCATTCCGCGGTGAGGTTTTCCGCGAGCACGGACGTCTTGGGCATGTTCTCGGAGCGCGACAGCTTGGTCGGCGGCACGTTTTCCGCGGAGTAGATGACGGCATCGCAATGCTGGCAGTGGATTTCGACGCGCGGGACCGCCTTGGCCTGATCGTCGAAGATCAGGTGGAACCGGCGGGAACATACCGTGTTGTCGACGAGGATCTGCTGATAGGCCATGTCAAAATCCCTTTGGGCGCTTGAACGTCATGATGACACCGACTTTGCCAGACACACCGTAAGTTTTCGTCGCGAAGTGGGTGAGCGGCGTGCCGTTGTTGTCCACCCCTATCATGATCTCGTCGGGGGATAGACGCAATGCCTCGGCTTGGCCGAAAGGCTCGCCGGTTTCGTAGAGCGGTTTTTCGGTCTTGAAGTAAGAGACCCGCGCCAGGACCGCGAACGTCTTAGCGTCGAGCTTGGTGACCTCGTAGGTGTTTCTCTCCAGGACATAAAGAAAGCCGCCGTCGAAGGCCAGGTCCGAGAAGTCGGGGCCGACGTCGAACAGTCCCTTGCCGGTGAACGGATCGATGACCTTTTGCCCGGACCGGTCCGAAGCCGGGACGTCGAAGTTCTTCGTGAGCTGCTGAGTCTTCAGGTCGACGACGAAGATCTGCCGAGGTTCCCGCTCCTTCGCGACGTAAAGCGTGTCAGTCGCGCAGTCGACGGTGACGCCTTCGAAGCCCGCGTTCGGACCGCCGTCGAAGAGGGGTTTGTAGCCGTCGAAGTCGAGGGGCAGGCGCGAGATCTTCTTCTCGTCCTCCACGACCACGACCTGGCGGACGCGCTCGTTGATCAGGTAGGTCTTCTTGCCGCAGACGGCGATGCCTTCGAAGTCGATGCGGCGGTCCTTTTCCGGGACGCGGGCTTCGCCCTGGAGCGAGTCGAGGTAGGCCGTGAAACCCTCGATCCGGTTCAGGTCCAGGAGCTTGGTGATCGCGTACCGCTTGCCGGCGAGCGTCGCCTTGTAGAGGTAGTGGTCCTCTTTGTCGTCGGCGACCAGCACGAGGTGCTTGCCCTGGACGGCGAGGCCGCTCAGCTCGTGCTCGGAGCGGGCGAACTGGGCCTGCACGAGCTCGAGCTCCGGGGTCTCGGCGAAGGCGGGAGAGCAGACGGCTAAGAATAGGAGCAAAAGCTTCATCATGGCCGGCAGCATACAATAAGATCGTGCCCGACCCCAGGGTTTCGTTGTACCCTAAGCGGGTGATTGAGCACGTCAAAGCCTCGTTAGCAGCCGCGTCCGATGCCCTGGCCAAGCTCCAGGACAACCAGGAGGCATTGAAGGCTATTGCCCAAGCAGGAGAGCTGCTGTCCGGAGTCTTCAAAGCCGGAGGCCGCGTCTATTCGTGCGGCAACGGCGGCTCGATGTGCGACGCCATGCATTTCGCGGAAGAGCTCTCGGGAAAATTCCGCGAGGACCGGGCTCCGCTCGGCGCCATCGCGATGAGCGACCCGACGCACTTGACGTGCGTCGGGAACGACTACGGCTACGAGCACGTCTTCTCCCGGTTCGTGCAAGCGCACGGCCGTAAAGGCGACGCCCTGCTCGCGATCAGCACGTCGGGCTCCAGCAAGAACGTTCTGCTCGCCGCCGAAACGGCGAGGAAGCTCGGAGTGAAAGTCATCGCGCTGACCGGCCGGGTCGACGCCAAGCTTGCGGCCTTCGCCGACGTCCACGTCGCGACGCCCGCCAAGACTCCGTACGCCGATCGCGTGCAGGAGCTGCACATCAAGGTCATCCACACGCTGATCGAGCTCTGCGAGAGGTCGCTGTTCCCGGCGAATTACAAGTAATGGCGCTGACTCGACCCGTTCTGCTCTCGGCCGACAACTTCACGCCGCTCTCCCGCACCCCTTGGGCCGGCGACCGCATCGGCCGCGTGTACAAGAGCGAACTCGTGCCGAAATCCCGCGGCCAACGCATCGGCGAATCGTGGGAGGTGTCCTGCGACGCTGCCTTTCCTTCGCGGGTCGAGGGCGAGTCGGACGACCTGCTCGCCTTGATGAAGCGCAACGGCGAAGCGGTTCCCGAAATCCTCGTGAAGCTCCTCGACACCGATGATCCGTTGTCCCTGCAGGTCCACCCGCGGGACGACGATCCGCACCTCGCGCCCGGGGAATGCGGCAAGCCCGAATCCTGGCTGGTCCTGGCGGCCGAGCCCGGCGCCGGAATCTACCTGGGCTTCAAGCATCCCATGACCCGGGAAGAGCTCGCCGAGGTGCTGGCCGACGGCGATGCGGCGAAGGACGTCCTCCATTTCGAGCCGGTCCAGCCCGGCGACTTCTTCGAGATCGAGCCGGGAGTTCCGCATTGCATCGGCAGGGGCGTGACGCTACTAGAACCCCAGCGCGTGATCCCCGGCAAGACCGGCAAGACGTACCGGCTCTTCGACTTCGGCCGGAAGTACGACGCCGCGGGTCGGCTCGACATGCGCCACGGAGCGGCCCGACCCCTGCACCTCGAGCAAGGCCTGCCGCTACTCGACCCCGAGCGCCAAGTCGGCGCAGTTTACGCTCGGACGCTGCGCCGCGCGCCCGTGGTGACGACGCCGGTGCCGGGCCTCGAAGTGAAGGCCTTCCCCGCCAATCCGCATTATCAAGTCGCGGCCTTGTCGGCGCAAAAGGGTACCGCCTGGACCCTGGAAATTGCTGGCGGCTATGGGGCCCTGGTGGTACTGAATGGGCGCTTCGCCGCGGCAGGATTGCTCCTGAAGCAAGGCCAGCCGGCGCTATTGCCGGCCCGGTCCCTGCCGCTGGAATTCAAGACCGAGGCCGACGCCACGGCCGTAATCGTCGCCCCGGCTTCGGCCAGAATGAGCTTCCGGAAATGAGCCAGACCGAACTCAGACGCGACATCGACAAACGCCGGACGTTCGCGATCATTTCCCACCCGGACGCCGGCAAGACGACGTTGACGGAAAAGCTGCTGCTGTATGGCGGCGCGATCCAGATGGCGGGAACCGTCAAAGCCAAGCGATCCAAGAAGTTCGCGACCTCCGACTGGATGGAGATCGAAAAGCAGCGCGGCATTTCGGTGACCAGCTCAGTCATGAAGTTTCCCTATGGAGGCTTCGAGATCAACCTGATCGACACCCCGGGTCACCAGGACTTCTCGGAAGACACTTACCGGACGCTCACCGCCGTCGACTCGGCGTTGATGCTGATCGACGCAGCCAACGGCGTCGAGGCCCAGACCAAGAAGCTGTTCGAAGTCTGCGCGCTGCGCAAGACTCCCGTGATGTCGTTCGTCAACAAGATGGACCGCGAGGGCCGGGATCCGTTCGACCTGATGGACGAGATCGAGAAAGTGCTCGGCATCCGCACCTTTCCCGTGACCTGGCCGATCGGCATCGGGCCGACGTTTAGGGGCGTCTACCACCGGATGCGGAACCAGCTGCTGATCTTCGACAAGAACGCCGACCGGGCCCGCCCGGTGGCTTTGAAGGGCGTCTCGCTGGACGACCCGATGGTGAACGAAGAGCTGGGGGAAGAGCTGGCGAACAGCCTCCGCGAAGAGATCGAGCTCGTCACCGGCGCCGGCGAATCGTTCGATCGCCAGGAATACCTCGACGGCAAGCTGGCGCCGCTCTTCTTCGGGTCGGCAATCAACAACTTCGGCGTGCAGAC
>JAYVBB010000142.1:0-17590 GCA_043750715.1 Pseudomonadota bacterium
GGCTTCGGCGAACGAGACGGAATCCTTGACCGAGGGGTTGGCGGTGACTGCAGAACGCAGCGCATGCTCGATGCCTTCGCTAAGACGCCACGCGTTCGAGTAACGCGCCGACTCGATGCGCGGGCCGTAGTACGGGGAGGCGTTGCAGAACACTTCTTTCTTCAGGATCGTGCCGTGGTGGGACCAGTGGTCTTCCATGCGGCAGTCGTCCGTGAACTGGCCATTGGCCGTCTCGATCAGGACTTCGGACGTCGTCGTCGAGGTCAAGTCGATCGTGATGCCGGTGGGAGCGGCATCGGTGAGCGCGCCGGACGCCAACAGAGCGCGGATCTCGTTCTCGCCGGTTTCCGCGGCGAACCAGGCCTGGCTGCCTCGCGTCAGGATCCGGTCGCCGCCGGCGGCGTCGTCGCGGCCGCCGCGGTCCGCGAGGGCAGGGGTGGCCAGGGCCAAGGTAAAGAGAGAGATACCGAGAGAGAGTTTCATGATCGTGCCTTTCAAAATGAGCGCTTTTTCCAGCCCGGAAACCGTTTCCGGGAACATCTGGACTATCGCTCGGCACGAGCTTTCGAAGTAGACGACGGTCCTGGGAAGATTGCAAAGGATTGAGGCGAATCCCGGTCTGTGCAATAAGGGGGAGACGCACAAAAAATGGACAGCTGGGGGGATGCACATGGAAAAGGGACCACCGTCGGGCCTGGCACGCGGCGCCTCGGTATTCGTAGGCTTCGACTACTCGCCCTGGACCGTGAAGGAATACTGGTCCCTGACGGAAGCCGCCAAGCTCCTCTGCGGCCGCGATCCGAACGGGAAGATTCCCGGCATGCAGCTCTACAACAAGAGCCATCGCGTCATCGACCTGATCGACCGGGCCTTCGCGGTCGCGCAGAACGGCGACATCAAAGTCGTCCGTCCTGCGCTCCTGCCGATCCACCTGCTGATCGATCCCTTTTCTTTCCTGCGCTGGGCCGTAGCGGAAGGCCTCGAGATCCCCGCTCCCCTCATATCCATCGCGGAGCGGAGCGCGGAGGCGTCCGGCGCGTCGTCCGACGCGCTCCTGAAAGAGCGCGTCATGACGATCGCGCGGACGCTTTGGCTTCTTCACCCGAAGTTCGAAGCCGTGCAGATCGCCTATCACGAGGTCATGCTGGCCCAGGTTCCCGAAACGGAGCTCCGCATGGCGGATCGCCTGGCTATCATCGACCTCGTGAAATCCTCCAACGCACGCAGCTGAATGACTCTAGTTCGGCGAACAAATCTTGGAAGCACCCGAGACTTTGCACTGTTGGACGCAGTTCAGCGTTTCGACGTGCTCGCGGTCGCTGGCCTTCGACTGCTTGAACGACCAGCTCGTGCCGTTCCAGAAGTAAAGAGTCTCGTTGTACGGAGCCACGTAGTGGCCAGACGTCCGGATCGTGCCGCTCAAGTAGCCGAGCTTCACGCAGGCCATATTCGCCGACGTCGTGTCGGCATTGAGACCAGTGCCTCCGGACCAGTGCGGGACGAAGGCGAGCTTGCTGACGACGACGTTGTCATCGACGACGACGGTTTGCGTGATGAACTTGTAGACGGAGAGCGGCAGAGCGTTCGAGTTCATGCCGTCGAACCTCGCGGTCACCGAGAGGGCGCCGTCGACCAGGCCTTTGAGCACGCCCGCGGCGGTGATCTGCACCAGGTTGGCCGGCTGCGCCGTGAACGACTGAGGCGTCACGGAGACGACGGAGCCGTCCGAAAACCGGGCTTTGAGCGTCAGCTGGGCGGTGGCGCCAATCATGACCTCGGCCTTGTCGGAGGCGAGAGTGACGCTTTGCAGCGTCGGCTCGGTGCAGGAAGCGAACTTGAACTGCGCCGCGTCGGAGAGCACGCCGTCGTTGCAAACGAGCAGCTTGCTCGCGCACTTGGAGCCGTACGGCACGGTCGCCGTGGCGAAGCCCGCGATGCTGTCGCCGTCGGCGATCTCGACGCCCCAGGCGGTCGTGCAGCTCTTGATCACGTGGCGGGCCGAGGCGTCGACTTTCAGTTCACGACCGGCAAGCAGGACCATCGAGTCCGAGGCGGTCGTGAGGCCGGTGGTGACTTTGACTTCGAAGACGCGCTGATTGCCGGCGACGAAGGAGCCTTTCCGGCCGGCGAGAGCCGGCAGGCCGTCTGCGTCGCCCGAGGTCGCGAGTATCTCCGCCGTCGCTTCCTTGAAGCGGAGCTTTAGGATGTTGACGCCGCAGCCTGCGGCGCCCTTTCTGACGACGAGAGGCTGGTTCGTGGCGCTGTCGTACGTCTTTCCTTGCGGGCCCCAGCAGTCGTCGCCGCCGGCCAGGCTCAGGACGTAGCCCGAAAAGGCTTGCGAGACGAGGGAGAGCTCCGCGGGTCCGTCTTCGAGACCCAGCGAGACGCTGAACAGGTTTTCGGGGCTGGCCGATCCGACCTTGGCGCGGCTGGTCTCCGGCCCTTCGCTGCCGCATCCTACGGCGGCAAAGAGCACGGCAAGACCCAAAGCTTGCTTGATCGCATGCGAAACCATGTTGCTCGTCCTCTAGTTATTTCCTGGCGCGTAACGCGCCAGGAACTATCCTGAGGCGCGTAGAGCCGAAGGATCTCGGCGCTAACATGTTAATTTCACGAGATCCCTCGCTTCGCTCGGGATAGTTCCTGGCGCATTTGCGCCAGGAACTAGTTACGAAAACGTTCCCGTTCACAGAGACAGCAGGAAGACCTTGTAGGTGAAGGTCTTGGCCGTCGAAGGTGCGACGATCTCGTAATAACGAACGATCAGGACCGCTTTGTCGCCAGCGGCAACTGCGGGGAGAGTCATGCCACCGAACTCGACGGTCGAATTGGCGACGATTGGCGTACCAAGGTTGGAGAGACCTTGGTCTTCGTTCAGGATCTTCTTCGAGCCGAACAAAGAATCGAGGTTGGCTTGGGTCATCGAGGCCGGGAAGGTGTTCGCGGTCTGGCCTTTGAGCACGGCGATCGCGGCATCCATGCTGGCGAAAGGTTGCGGGGCCGCGACGCCGTTGCCTTGCGCGACGATCGCGGGGGTACAGGCGTTGGCTTGTTTGGCCGAGACCGTCACGCAGCTGACGATTGCGCGCACGGAATTCTTGAAGAGGAAAGGACCTTTGGTGATCGAGACGTTCGGGTAGGCGACGATGTCGCCTTCAGCCGAGACCAGCAGCTCTTCGCTCGTCGCCTTGACCGGGACCGTCACGATCCTCGAAGCGCGGCCGGCGAGCGAGATCGTCGAATCGGCGCTCGTCTTGAGGTTGCCGAGCGAGCGCACGGCCAGCGTCGTCGTGTTGTCGGCGGAAGCGAAGTCGGCCGGCTGGCTGGCGTTCGACTTGAGGCCAGTGGCGCTCTTGAAGGTAAGGGCTGCGCCCTCCTGAATCGACAGCTCGGTGAAGTTCACCAGACAGTCGATCGCGCCCTTGCGAACTTTGAGCTTCGGCGCGGCAGTCGTGTCGCTGAACGGCGTCGCTTGCGTGCCCCAGCAGTCGGCTCCGCCGACGAGGTCGGCTTTAAAGGAGACGAGCGCGTTGTCGACCAGGCTCAGCTCTTCTTCCTGCTCGTAGGAGACGCCGACGGCGACGAATTCCTGGCCCTGATCTTCCGTGCCGCCTTGCGGGCTGGAGGGGTCGCTAGGGCCGGCTTTGCCGGCGTCACCCGATTTCGCGCGGGTGGTCTGGCTGCCGCCTCCGAAGCTCGACGGACCGCAGCCAAGGGGGAAAAAGGCGGGGGCCAGCGCAATCCAAACAAAAGGCAATCCATGGCCAATGATGGCTTGTTTCACGAGTTCCTCCAGTGAGACTTGAATGCGCGAGTTACTAAATATGAAAACATCTTCGTCCCGAAGGGGTCCGAAGTTGAATTCCCGTGATTTCGCGTGCCAGGTCGCTCGCCTGGAGGCGGGAATTTCTGCGCCGGCCGCGTCGTCAGGTGCCGACTTTGGCCCGGCCAGAGTCAGTCAGCGCGCGGTTTTCCGAATGTTCTTTGCGACTTCCAGGTGAGCCTTGAGCTTCGGCAAAGCCGTTCGGCCATGGCTTTGGTCTCGCCGGAGAGGTTTCCCGCCAGCGCGCCGTTCGCGGGCCCCCGAGTGAAACCAAATTGAGGCACGAGCGTCGCTTTTCCGCTTCACGCGGATCGTAGGTAAGGACTCTCCGGCGCCTAATGTTTGGCTCTCGCGATTCTCAGAGACGGTACGGACGTTGCAATAGCACCCCCGCCAGCTATCCCTGAAGAAGCGGAGACGCTCGGCGTGTTCCAACAGTTTTTACGTAAGGTGGTCGGATGAGCTCACTCAATATCATGGCAGCTGGATGTTTCCTCGCCTTCGCCGTGGGCGGATGTACTCACGACGGGCGTAGAAGTGACAACGAACCCGTGGCTTCTACCCGCGCTTCCCGCGACGTCCAGACGACGCGCGACGACACGGCGAAGATCACCAAGGTCGACGTCGACAATTCGAAGGTCGACGCCGACAATTCGAAGGTCAACCGCGTCGAAGGCACGGCCGACGCGAAGACCGCCGACGATCAAAGCGACGGCGATTCCGACGTCGACCTGACGCAGAAGATCCGGCGCTCGTTGACCGAAGACGACAATCTCTCGGTTTACGCGCACAACGTCAAGATCATCACCGAAGACGGCCGCGTGATCCTGAAAGGCCCGGTCCGCTCGCTCGACGAGAAGGCGACCGTGGAAACGCGCGCCCGCAAGTACGCAGGCAATTCTCACGTGCAAAGTGAACTGACCGTAGTTCCCCGTTAATCAATTTTTTGTTCCAACACCCTAAGGAGTTACTCATGGCTGGCAAGAATACCTCGGTCTTCGCGATCTACCCGTCCCGCACCGCCGTCGAAGGCGCCGTCGACGCTTTGAAGGCCGCAAGCTTCCGGAGCGAGGACATCTCCGTCCTCTTCCCCAACAACGAAGGCAACAAAGACTTCGCCCACGAAAAAAACACCAAAGCCCCTGAAGGCGCCACGACCGGCGCGACCGCGGGCGCCCTCCTCGGCGGCACGTTCGGCTGGCTCGTCGGCGTCGGCCTGCTCGCCGTCCCCGGCGTCGGTCCGCTGATCGCGGCCGGCCCGATCATGGCTGCGCTGGCTGGCGCGGGAGTCGGCGGTGCCGTCGGCGGCCTCGCGGGCGCCCTGATCGGCATGGGCATCCCGGAATACGAAGCAAAACGCTACGAAGGCCTCGTCAAAGACGGTGGCATCCTGATCTCCGTTCACGCCGACGACTCCGTTTGGATCAAACGCGCGAAAGAGATCTTCGAGCGCACCGGCGGCCATGACATCGCCTCCAGCAGCGAAGACACCGGCGTGATCAAAGGCACGGAAACGGATCGTCCGATGGCGCAGGCTGGCTTCCGCGACACGCCGCCCGAGTCGCGCATCTAACCTGAATCTTCGGAGCCCGCTCGGAATCGTCGACAGACGGGTCCGGGCGGGCCTTGTCGTTGCTTCAACGCACGAGATACGCCGAAACCGGCTTGTCGGCTCCCAAAAGCTCCCGGAGCGCCAACGGCGAGTTCTTCTCGACCACGACCGACTCGACCGCGCTGCGGACCGGCGGTTGTTCGGAGTCGCCCTTGACGTGGCGCTCGACGTACCAAAGAAAGGTGCCCGCGGCGTTCAGGGTCAGGTCGGCAGACTGCCCGAGCGTTTCGAGACCCGCGACGCGGAGACCCTTCGCCGTCGTCACCAAAATCTCGTAGCGTATCCCCGTCGCCCGGGGCGAACGATCGATCCAGCTGAATTTCAGCTTGATCGGAAGTGGCAAGCCCACGACGCGAAAACCGTTGGCCGGTTGCAGCAGCTTGATCGACGGAGACGGCTTGCGGTCCTCCCCTTCGCCTGCTGCCTCCTCGATCGGTGCCAGCACCTCGATCTTGTGCTCGATCGAACGCATGGTCCCGTCGGAGCTTTCGACTTGGACGACGTAGGTGCCCGGCGCATTCAACGGAATGTACTGATGATCCAGCGTGGTCTCGGTCACGGTAGCCTCGCTTCCGGCGTTGACGCGCCGGACCTTCAGGCGATAGGCCGACTTTCGCCCGGACTTCTCGGACCAGGAAACCCGCAGTTCCTGCGGCGAGGACGCACTCAGCGTCAAACTCTTTTGGGGTAGGAACATGTCGATGCCGCTCGACATGCCCGCGCCCTGGGGCGCGGAGTCCGGCTTCCCTTCGGGAGTCGAGTCCTTTCCCAGGAGAGTTGCCTGGATCCTTTGCCACGCCTCGTCGAAACTCGCTTCCTTTTCGCCCGTCCGCTTCTTGTCGGAGGCATTTTTTTGCGCCTGAGCCTGGACGTTCTTGGTCATCTCGATCTTGCGCAACGCGTCTGGGCTCAACCGGACCAGGAAGGGCCCCGCCAGATCGAGCTTTTGGGGGCCGACGCCCTGCCGGCGCTCGAAGCTCACTTTGTCCCCCTCACCGAGGGAAATGAGGCTGCCGTCGCTGAGCCTCTGCCCTTTCTTCAGCGGAACCCAGCCAATGCCGAGGGGACTCCAGACTTGTCCGGAACCCCTTTGCCGCTTGACCTCGAACTGGCCGTCGTTGGATTCCGACCCTCGGACTTTCGCGAGCGAAAGGCCCGCGGCGCCGAAAGCCACGCCGAGGCAGGTCGCCATGAAGATGCGACGGACAATCACGACGCCACCGCCTCAGGAGGTTGCGCCGTCGCCGCCGGTTCAGCCGGAACCTGGCGAGTGGCAATCAGGAAATTGAATGCGTTGGCCAGCGGCACGAGCTCGACCGCGGTAGGCAGCTCGACCGCGCTGATTTCCGGCCGATCCAAAGCCCTGACCACTTCCGCGCTGAAGCGGCGAAGCGAGCGACCATGGGCATGCAAAAGCCATTGTAAAATTCCGGCGGCCCCGAGCAGGATCAGCGTTCCGGCGAAAACGACCGACCGAATCGCCCCGACGGTCGCCGCCCAGGCGGGATTCAAGGTCGACTCGGTAAACAGGACGAGGTTCGTAGCCGAAACCTCCTGGTAGAAGCCGGTGACCGACCGATCGTCCTCGTTCCTGAACTTCAGCTGTCCTTGCCGAACGGGTGTCGCAATGAACTTTTGGACGAGCTCGCGCTTGAGGAAGTTGCCGGAGTCGATCGATCCCGAGCTGTCGAATACCGTCTGGCCCTGGCGGTTGGCGACGTAGGCAATCGTTTGTTGCCCAGGACTGGGCCATCCGCCGGCTTTAGCCAGCTGCAAGCGCCAGAGCGAGAGCGTTTCCGCCCCACCTGTGTCGATGTTGTTCTTAGCCAGATAAGCGCGGCCCGCCAACCCGACCACCGATAAATCCTGCAGCTCCCTTACCCTGTCGACTCCGAGGTCTTTTAGCGCCAAAGGCTTCTTTACTTCTCCTCGGGTGGGCACCAACTTGGTGCCGCTAACCCGAAAAGCCAGATCGGGGCTTTCCGGATCGATCGAGGCCGCCATTTTCTCGACATAGGCCGCTACCTGCTCCGACTGCCGTTCGAGCTGCAGGAACACGATCGCTTCACTGTCGCGGAGCTTTTGGTCGTAGACCGTAGTCAGCGCTATGAACGCGATCGAAACGACGGATAGACCGACGACGGCAGTCACGACGCCCGCCAGGGAAAACTTCACCTGGGGTAATTTAAGTGCCGCCATCAAGCGCCGCCTTCTTTACGATCAGATGAACGCGGCGATTGCGCGCCAGATTTTCCTTGATGATTTTGCCGTCCGCGCCGCGCTCTGCAAAAAGCGGCTCGAGATCGCCGACGCCGGACACGCTGACGCCGCGCCGGTCGACGCCGTTGGCGATCAGGGCGCGCGCGACGGCGGAAGCCCGGAGCGACGAGAGAGCCCAGTTGTCCGGCGCACCGGGTCGCACCGGCGGCTGGACGCTGTCGGAGTGTCCGACCACCGCGATGCCGAGCACGCCGTTCATGCGAACCAATTCGTCGGCAATTTCCTTGATTCTCGCCTTGGCCGCCGGCATCAACTGGTCGCTGCCCGAAGAAAACAACGTGTCTGCCGGGAGGGCCAGGTCGATCAACAGTTCCTTGTTCGCCTGTCCGGCGCGCAGCACGCCGTCAGTCTTTTCCATTCTCTTCTTGATCGCTTTAGAGATCTCTCCCATGGCCTGGTCGCTTTGCGTCTCTTTCTCGATTTTCTTCACTACGGAATTCATGTCCTCGCCCGGTGAAACCATGGCCATCATCATCTGGAAGGCCCGGAGCTGGCGGTTTGCCGAGACATGACCGACCTCGGAGCCGAATTTTTCGACGTACTCGCCTCCGAACGTCTCGGCGATCTCCTTCTGGAACTCGGAGAATTTGGTTTCATCCACCTGCGACAGCGAATACAAAATGACGAAAAAGCCGAAAAGAAGCGTGACCATGTCGGCATAGGAAACCAACCACGACTCGCCGTCCTCGTGCCCGACGTGCTTGCCGCTTCCGAGCAGGCTCATGCCGCCGCCTTCTTGGCGGAGCTGACCGCCCGCTCACTGGGCAGGATGAAGGACTTGCAATGCTCTTCGATGAACTTCGCCGGCAATTCGTCGGCGATCATCATGATCGCCTCGACGACGATGCGGCGCGCCACCAGGTCTTCCCGGCTTTGCTTCGTCAGGTTTTCCGCGATCGGCGTGAACACGAAGTTGGCCAGGACAATACCGTACAGGGTCGCTACGAGCGCGATCGCCATCGACGGTCCGATCATTTTTTGGGCGTCGGGGCTACCGAGACTTTGCAGCAGCGCGATCATCCCGAGGGTCGTGCCCATCAAGCCGAATGCGGGAGGGAACTTCGCCATCGTGCGGAAAATGCCCGCTTCGTCGATATAACGTTCGAAATGCGTCTCCGCCCGGGTCTCCAGCAGCTGCCTCAGGCGCTCTTTGGGAACGTCCGCCTCGATCCAAAAGAGAATCTGCGCGCCGTCCCGAAGAAAGGGGTCGGTAACTTTTTTCACCGCGGCGTCCAACGCCTCCTTGCCCTTGCGGGCGGCATTCGCAATCGCCACGACTTCCGCGATGATCTTGTTGTAGTCCTTCTTGTTTTTCCCCAGCATCCGTTTCACGAAGACTTTGAACAGGCCGAACACCCGGGGAAACGAAAAGCAAACGAACGACGCCGACATCGTGCCGCCCACGACGATCAGGATCGCGTGGAGGTCCAGGAACAACATGAAGTTTCGGCTCGTCATCAACAATGCGGTCATGAAGACCACAAATGAGATCATGAACCCGACGATCGAGGAGATGTTCATGCGTGCGTTTCCTACTGATCTGGCGGATTTTTAGGCTGCGGACTTGACGGAAGAGACACGGGAATTGGGGGCGGAGGCTGATTTTTCGGAGGCTTCGAGGTGTTCTTGCAGGCTACCGTTATCCCGCATTTTCTTCAGCGTCGCGACGACGGCTGCCTGGGCGGCTTCGACGATCGGGCGGGTGTCCTTGACGTTCATTTCGCCCAGGAAGCCTAGCTCGTCATTGATCTGTTCATGCCTTCTTTCGAGGATACAGCTCATCAAATCATCGCGCAAGGACGCGGCCAACCCGAAAGCGAGCGCCGCAAGCTGCTTGTTGCTAAACGGATCGAGGGCTTCTTTTCTAACGCTAACGGGTAGTTTGAACAGCGTCCGGAAGGTGACGACGTACTTGGCCAGCTGCGTCTTGAGAGCCGGATTGGTAGCACCGAGTCTATCGACGGTTTTCTCAGCCAAATCGCCGGCGAGCGACTCGATGATCTTGCGGAAATGGGGGACGTACCTCGCTTCGGGGTCGTCGACTTTCTTTGCCAGGAATTCTCGGATGAACTGGACGATCGCGTCGTCGTTGGAGGTATTCCGTTCAACTTGGGCCATGAGTGCCAAAGCGTCCACGACCGCCTCAAATTGGTCCTTCCGCTCCAGCTCGAAGCGCGTCACCATCACCGACAACACGTCGGGTTCGAGGTAGACGAAGTACCGCGCCTTTAGGTCCTTCGGCAACGAAGCCGCAATTTGGAAAGAATCATTGGCGGATAGCCTGAGCAGCTCCTCCGCCATCTTAATGGTAAACTCACCTCTAAGTTGCCCGAAACCTTCACCCAAAAGGCGGGTTTTCAGCTCTTCTCCGGACTCGAGCATCAACTCGAACTTCGAGCGGCCATAATTGCCGTCGAGCAGAAACGCCTGGACGGCCGCTCGAGCCTCCGCGCCAAGCCGGCCGAACATGTCATTGGCCTTGCTCTTACCGAGCAGCTCGAGAGTCGCCACACCTTTCGCCGCAGTCTCTGGACGAGACAGCAGTGAACTCAGCGTCTTCAGCAAAACGCTTTCCGTGCGCTCATTGAGACCGTCGAGCAGCTCCCGGTTTAGTCTCAAAATGCGTTCGTGCAGATCGCCGGTCACTCCGGAGCCCGGGGCCCCGCCGCCAGGTCCAGCGGCAGACGTCGCAGCTAGTTGAGCGTTGGCAGGCGAATCCTTGGATTTTTTTTCTTCCGCCTCGGACTCGGCCTTCACCTTCAGAGCGCCGCCAACGCTGGACAGGGAATTCGCGATTAAATTGATGCCCGAACCCACTGACCGGATAGCCGACGCGAACATTTTGCTGCTTAGCAGCACCATCAAGAACAACAAAATACCGGCCGCGGCCATCGGCGCATATGTCAGCAGCTGGTTGGTCGGTTCTACCGACTTTTCTTTTGGCGCTTCTGGCAGCGGCGGAGTCACTTTTTGCTCGGGCGGGGTCTTTGGCAAGTTGTTCTTGAGCATCAACTCGTTTTTGGCGTCATTGCGTTCCCGCTTGATTTGCTCCATTTCCGTACGGGCTTGACGCAAATCCGCCTGCGCCGACTCGAGCTGCCGGAGCAGCGCTCCGTCGGTAGACTCAGCCTTGACTTGAAGCGTCGTCACCTTTACGGATTCGGCGCTCGCAAGCCCGAGATCCGCTTGGATCAGCGCCGCGATGGTCGTGCGCGATTCGTCATCAAAACGCTGGCTGATGCGGACTTCAACCCTCAGCTCTGTGAATTGCGTCTTCAAGTCCTCTGGCGCCATCTCAATGAGAAGTGCCGCCGTTTGCACCGCCGGCACATAGGGGACGTCGGCCAACAATGGCACGACCGGCTTCACTTGCACGGCGACAAGAAACTCGTTCGAGGGCACAAATCGGACAACGAGGCGATTGACGCGTTCCCTGACGACTTCCGTCAAGACGCGACGGGCATCCGCTTCGCTTAGTGCATCGGCCTTCGCGTCGGTCTTTACCTCGGCTTTCGGTGTCGCTTGTTTGGGTCCCGCGGCAATTACCGACGTGCTAGCCAACGACGCGTACAAACCAAGCAACGCCCGACCCGCGACATGGGCGGCCCAAAAGTTGGTTTTGCGTGCGCAGCGAAGCATTCAGATCCGTCGACAATCTCGGTGAATGAGAGGTTGCTAGTTTCCTTTCGGGAGGCCCCTCCGTTGTCTAAAGAAGGCCATTTTCCTCCTGTTACGGTACTCCCCGAATATGCGACGGCTATTGCCCACCAATTGAGGAAATTTCAAGGCGCTTTCTGCGCTGCGCGCGGTGAATTTATTGCCGACCGACAAATTGCTCCCGGCCGAATACAATAGAAGTATCGATTTTGATTTGGCGAGGCGAACGTGACCAAAGTGTTTTGGGACTACGCGATGATCTTGTTTGCGGCTAGCACGCTCTTTGCTTGCTCGCCCCAGATGGTCACTTTTACGAGCAACGACAAAGCCACCGTCAGCCTGGTGACGTCGTCGTCGACTGACGGCCAGGGCGAAGTCATCGGTGATACGCCGCAGTCAGTTCCCGCGGAGAAAATGCAAGGCAAAGTCGTCAAGATTTGGAGTGCCGACGTCTACCCCCAATTTTGGATTCTAGACCCGTTGCAGTCTGGAGAGACGACCATCGCACTCAAACTCGAAAAGAAGCCTGAATCACAAAACAAGAGCACCGCGTCTACCAACCTGAAGTTTCGGGTCATGATGAAAGCCTATAAGGCGCTGGCCGATCAAAATTGGAAACTCGCCCGCGAGCTGGCGGACGAGCTGAACCGCCTGGAACCTGAAACGGCCGCCCCGCACCTGATCACTGGGATCGCCTTGCTTAGGGAAGGCAAAAAATCCGATGCCAGAACCTCCTTCGAAAAGGCCAAGACTTTCGACCCCGACGACACAGAAATCGCGAAGCTGATTAGGATAGCCCAATGAATCACCGGCAGGCGGCACTCGCCGTTGCACTTTTGACCTCCGGTGTTGCCGAAGGCGCCTCGATCACCATTGATACGGGCCAGACGGATATCGCGTTTGGTGCCGGCGGCATGGCCGGCTCGATCGAGAGTAAGGACAACAAGGCAGCGGGAGTTGCCAACGTCGGCGGCGCGACCTTCAGCGTTTCCGCCATTTTCGATATCTCGTCGAGCTGGACGGGCAGCGTATCGCCACAGATGGCACTGGACGCCCAGACGAAAGATGTCCTGCGCAAAGGGGTCGGTGGCGCGCTCCTTTACCACCTGTTCGGCGGGCCAAAGAAGATCTCTCACAAGGTCTTCAATGCCGAGGTCACGCAGCGCCAGAGGTTCAGCCTCGCGCTCCTGACGCAGAGCGTCTACCAAAGCTATTCGGCCCGCGACCCGAACGACAAGATCGAGCCAATTGAGGGCTCTGTCGTCGAAACCAGTGCCGGCCTGGACTTCCGCAAAGACCTCGGGACGAACCTCTCGATGGGCTTGCAGGTAGCCTCGACCGTGCTGACGATGCCGGCAAGCGTAGAGGGCCTTCGTACCAAAATGTCGCAAGTCGGGATCTATTTCCGAACGTATCTGTAAGGGGTGTCGCGGATGGATGTGGTAAAAATAGTCATCACAGAGCCCAGTCTCGGAATCTTTTTGCTAGCGCTCGCAATCGCGCTTACCACGGGCGCCGTCACTATCATGCTCGTCAGAATGGCCGTCTGCCGCTCGGAATTCGCAAAAGTTATAACCAAATTGGCACGGATCACGACACCGGCCCAATTCACCAATGCCATGGAGCAGCTCCGAGATTTTGTCGCGACGTCGCTGCCGGTCAGTCGCCGGATCTGGCAGCGGTTTCTCGGAAATTTGGTGGTTCCCCCGGCATTTGCCGCGAACCAGACCGTTCGGTCGACGGCGGCCATCTCAGAAATCTTCGAGAGCGAAGCGATTTTGACCGCATTGTGCGGCGACATACTGATTCGTCGCATTCGCCAAAGCATCGGCCTGCTTGCCGTGGTGGGGGCGATCCTAACCAAAGACGACGTCACTAAATTCGTGACCATTGGCATGGGAACCGCGCTCGCCTTCGGACTGCATTTCCTTGGCACCAAAATGGCAGCTGTCATCGTCGACGGCAAAGCCAAGGCGCTGGTAAAAATACTCGACTCGCTAACTCGAGCCTTTCCACCGGGAGAGCAGGCGGCGATCCTTCATCAGGAAATGCAGGCATTGTTGACCACTTCGAGTTCGCTGGAAGCCCGATTGGCCGCGATCGAGTCGCGGGTCAAGGATGCCTTCGTTCCCGCACGGGAAGTCGTGGTCACGGCGCCCTCCGTCGTTCGACGCACTACGGCCATAGGCGTCCTCGATGCGGTGCAAGGTCGGATCCGCGCTACTCAGTCGAACCTTAGTGAGGAGATCGAGCGGGCCTATGCCGGACTGAATCTGCCGATCGGCCGGCCAACCCGCCTAGCCCCCACGAAGAGCCTCGTCGTAGCAAAACGCGTCGGCCCGGGCCGTGGTCCGAAGGATGCCCCGGAAAGCGGGTCTCACCTCAATGAGCTCCTGGCGTTCCTCGATCTCGCGGAACACCACATTGAAACGTTGGCCGATGCCGAGCGAGATCTCGCGGAAGCCGCCGCTAAAACGGCGAAGTCGGGCGACGATGGAGAATTCGCCAGGGCCATGGCTGTTTCAGAGATACGCTCGACCCTTGGGCGGATCTCCAGCCGCGGCAGTCACCTTGAACAAGGCTGGCAGAGGTATCAGGAGACTTTCTTTGCCTTGGATCCAAGCAATCGCTCACAGCTCGAGAGTACCTACACCGTGTTGGCGAAGTACCAGGAGAGCGCCGCTAGCCGCATGCTCGATCTCGACGAGATGGCCAGCAAATGCATTCTCGAATTGAAAGTATCTTGAGCAGGCAATGCAATTCGAGCGAGGGGTTTGCGGCAGGTGCGGCAGCTACAAGGCGCTGCGGATGTCCCCGATGCCGTCTCTCGCGGACGAGACCTTGAGTCGAGCCGACCCACTCCTTCGAAACTTGTTGCGCAGGAGAAACGCATACTCCGTCAGTTCGGGCCGCGTCGAAGTCGAAACCACCCGCGAAAGTAAAAGATCGGCGCGCGCGTAGTCCTTTTTAGCTTGAGCTGCCTGAAGGGCGCAATTGAGCAAGCTCGGTCCGTGGCTAGGCTGGCGAGCGAGGACGTCGGCGCAAAGAGTTTCAGCCAGCTCGGAGTCTCCGAGCATTCGCGCGGCGCTAATCAGGCCCGCCGCGGCGAACCAGTCAGCTTGGTACGGCTCGAGCATTCCCTTGGCTTCAGTGGCATTGGCGTTGCGAAGCAGCAGGTAGCCCAAGTTTATTCTCGCGGCTTTATAGGTTGGCACGATACGCAGGGCCTGGCGCCACGACGCCGCGGCAAGGCTAAAATCCTTGCTTTTCATGGCCAAAATGCCTTCTGCCGTCAATTGGGCCGCGATGGCAGCGGGGATTCCCGTCTCTTTTACCTTACCGAGGTAATATGCCGCCGCCGAAGACCGGTCATTTTGGATGGCTGAGAGCGCCAACTCCAGGTTGACCCGGAAGGTGGAGTCCTTGGACAATGGCTTGCCCTCGGAGGCCATGATCATTTCGCGGGCAGAGGCCACGACGTCGGCATGGGCTGCCCCCGCTAATCGTTGAATGGTCATCTTGTCTACCAGAGACTCGACGGACTTTGCCTTGGCAGCACTTACTGAATTGGCGCCGCTTTGCAGAGTTTTCTTGGACAAGTCCGGAACGGAGTCCGGAGCATACTCCCAGCTGACGGCCAGGGTGGTAGACACGACATGATTGCCGTCATCATTGACTTCGCCAACCGAGGGCGTCCGGCATCCCGGGAGCTGCCAAAAAACCACGGGTAACAACCATTTCACGGCACTTTGCGTCATTTGTAGGCCCGATCTACCAGTTGCGCCACCTTCGGCGAAGCTTCCGACCCAAAGAAGGCGGGAGCTTCCAGCCAATCATCGAAGCGATAAGGGCGGCCGCGTAAGCGACTGACACCATCGGACGCCTTGACACCTATTTCGTTGAAAACGTCGCCCCGATGGAGCAAGTCGAGAGCCGCTTTGTAGTAGCGACCGGCCTCACCCTGAAGAATCGCGACGTTGTCCTGAAGCCGCAGAGCGACGTCTTGCGGATTGACCCCTTCGATGACGGGCGGATTTCGGAGCATGTCGGCAAACGATTCGTAGGCCTTGCCCATTTCGAAGTTGCAGGCGGAGCTCCAGCCCGGGTCGCCCAGGGCGACAACTTTAGTGAAATTGAAGACCAAATTGTCCAAAGCCTTTTGCTTTTTGTTCATGGCGTCGATTAAACCGTCCACGGAGCCTGCGCCGCTTTCGAGAGACGCTCTTTCGTAGACTTCCTGCGTAACCTTCACCGAGGCGTATTTCTGCTCCGCGATAAAGTTGAGTGCCCTGCCGGTAACCCGACCCGGCGAGTCACCATAGATCTTCAGCATTTGCTCTTTGGCCCGTTCGGCTTCCGGGCCCTTGCCGCCGAAGCCGCGAAAAATCCGCAAGTGAGCCTCGATCTTTTCGTTCGACGTAAGGGAAAATCGCTTTAGATAGTGCTCGTTGATCAACTCGCTTAGGTAAGCGACGCGGCCGTCGGAAGCGGCTTTGGCTATGATGCGCTCGACCTGGACCTTAGCAGACTTGGCGTCACGTTGGGCGAGTGTGCCACAGGCTTCCAAGGCTTGAGGGTGATCGATGGCGACGCGCAGGCCGCATCGCCTCTCTTCTGCCATGAGATAACGAGCGTCCTTGACGTCGGACTTTTCGAAATACCGACTGTAAAAAACTTCCGCCCGACTCAGGTCGAAGAGACGTTCCGACAATTCCGCGACGGCAAATGTCGCATCCCGCTCGAGAGGGCCACCAGGGTGATGCTCGACCAGCGCCGCGTAAATGTCGGCAGCCTTTTTCAGCAAATTGAGCGACCGCGCGTCCGCTGCCATGGCGCTCAAGACGCCTGTCACGGAAGGATGCTTTGGATAGGTCGACACCAATTTTTCGTAGCGTAGGATCCGCTCCTCGGGAACCTTGACGGTTCTGATTCCGGCCAGCTCGGATCTGAATGCCAAGTCCTCGAGAGAAGCGCGGAGCTCGCCCGTCCGGTACGCCGGAACTGCCAGCAACTCCGCGGCGTAGGCACCTTGCTCGGTCGAGTCCTTGGCGACTAGCGCAAACAGCTCCTTGACTGCCACTGGGCCGTCGGCGACGGTAGCGTATTTCTTAGCGACAAACGCCAATGCCTTCGCCGCCGACTTCCTTTCTCCGACCGCAAGGTAGATCTTCGGCACGGTCAAATCGCACTCCCTGACCATTTTCGTGTCGTCGGGGTATAGGGCGGAGAAGCGCTTGCATGCTGCCACGTAGCCGACGTGTGGCACACTTTTGTAAATCGAAATTGCGCGCCGAGCGGCAGGCTCCAGGAATTTTTTGAGCGACGCGTCGGCGTTCGGCGCCGACCCTTGTATCACGAGCGCGTCGAAGTCCTCGCCTGCTTCTGCCAGCATCCGCGATTCTTGACGAAAGTGGCCGCGAAGCCAAAGCACTCGTGACAAGTCCTTTGGCCGCGGCTCGCAGTCGAGCTGGAGACTATAAGCTTCTGCTGCAAGTTTCTTGGCCGGGACGCCATGGCCCTTGAGCGAAGCCGAGGCGATGATATCTGCCGCTTCGCTGGCCGTGCGATTGATCGCCGCGGTTACCTCCGCGGCTCCCCTTCCGCTCTCCCGTTGCTTGTTTTGCCAGTCGCTTTTCGGCCCATAAATCCGCCCGACGTCACGAAGCTGGCTTAGCGCCCTCGGGAAATCCCTACCCCGTAACAAAAGAGAGACCACGCTCAGTTTCGCAGCTGCTGCCTGATCGGACTTCGGGTTGCTAGCCAGGAGGTCCAAGAACACGCTTAATGCCTTCGAGGTGTTGGCTTTTTTTAGCGCCAGGATCGCGCCGGTGCGCCATTTGAACTCTGGGACTAGCGAAGCGGCGCCGAATGCCTCAAGGGCCGCCACCCCGGACGCCACGTCGCCCTTTTCGGCGTAAACTGCCAGCATGAGGTTTCGTGCCGCGTTCTGAGGATCAGTCGGCTCTGCTTTCGCTTTGACCTTCGACTGCGCAACAGACTTCGCTCCAGCCGTGGCTTCCGCGTCTTGTTCGAGCCCAAAGTGAGCGATGCCGAGCTTCAAGCCGAGCCACTCCCGTCGCTTGACTCCCTTGAATCCCCATGCGGCGAGATAGTGCGACCTGGCCCCCACCCAATCGCTCCGCTGAAACAAGCGATCACCGAGCAACACATGCGCTTCCGCAGCTATGACTGAGTTAGGCGCCTTGGTGATGATAGCG
>JAYVBB010000143.1:0-5934 GCA_043750715.1 Pseudomonadota bacterium
GGTTGGAAGTAATTCAGAATTTTGGTCAATGTGGAAGGACGACCCATTCGTCCGCCTTCTGGCGTCCGGAGAAGGCGGTGAGATCTCTTCGGCCGCGGGCTCAATTTTTGTGCATGTCGACGGCGCCATTGTTATCGAACTCCCGCGAAAGCCCTATGTTCGAAGATACCGTGACAACGAATCGTACCAACAACTCTGAATTCCCCATAAACACTTGTCACTTCAGTAGTTTGGCGGGTGGAGCGAAAGCTGCGTCAGACACGGCAGACCCAATTCTGAAAGAAAGAACTTGCTGTCGGTGAAAGAAGGACATAGATGCCCTCGACGTATGAGGAATGTCCACTGCACCCTTCTCCTTGACTCACGCAGTTAACAAAGATTTGAAGAAGCCATGACCCAACCCGACCGCCACTACCCATCCTTCCGCGAAGCCGTCGGCGAATCGGCCGGCAACTTGCCCTCCAACGCGAAGGCCGCGATCAAGGCTGCGTTCTTTTTCGCCGCTCTCACTCCGGTCGTCGCCGGCATCCTCTCGCTCGGCTTGATGGTGGTTCGTGCCGCGATCGATTGGGAAGTTTTCGCTTGGGAACTGACGGGCGGCACGATCGACCAGCGTCTCCTCGAGCGCTACCTGGCCAAGACTCAGTCTTTCACGGCGATCGCGGTCGTCCTCGGCTTTCTCTTGGTGCTGCTGGGATATTTCGGCATGCTGCCATCCCAGAAGCAGAAGAATCCCGGCTGAGAATCAGCCGCCGGTAACCGCCAGAAGCTGCACTTCCGGGTCGTAGAACTGCGCCCCGACCACGTTGTTCACCATCAGCGCGAAAAAGAGGTCTCCGCCGCACTTTCTCAAGTCGAGAGGGGCGGTTTGAATCTGCAATTGACCGTGTTGCCAGGTGAGAGTGACCGCCAGGACACTGTGGCTGCCTTCCGAGAGACCAAGAGGAACGTCCGTGTCGTTGGGCCCCGCATTGGCGTCTGGCATCCATCCGCCGGCCGCCACGGTTCTGCGACAACCGACGACGACACCGGAGGAACCGCCAGTCGTTCGATTGTCGCCGTCGTGTTCAACCAGGTAGTTGTAATCGGCTTTGATATTGACACGATACTTCTGCGTTAGGGATTGCACCGTCGCATACGGGAGAATGCGGAACCATCCCGATTTGCTTGCGAAGGATTCTTGGCAAGTCGGACAGCGATTGTATTCGAAGCGGTATCCAGGATTCCCCACTTGACCGGCCGTGTCCGCACTCAGCCCCGAGAACTTCATGTTGACGGCATGACCCGGCTTTCCCCAGTACTGCGGGTTGGCAGCGGATCCGGGCGCCACACTCGGATATCCGACCCAGGTGTCGCCGTGAATTTGCGTGCTGCTGGTAACGACGGTAGCGTCGATCTTCATCGTCACGCCGCTGCCGGAAAGGACGTCATCCGACAGGTCCGATTCCTGGCTGGGCCCACTACAGGCCGCAAGTCCGATCATGGTCAGTCCAAGGATCCAATTTGCCAAGCTCATACGGTCTCCCAAGGTTTGGTACGTCACAACGACTGAAGAAATTTCGCAATCACGAAGCCCAGATCAGCGAGTCCCGCATCAAACTTCTCGGCTTCGATTTCGGAAGCCTCGGCCAGCGCAAAGTGCACCTGCCAGCAGCGCTCGTCCAAAGCCGTCGTCGGCGCCAGGCATTGCTCCTCCATTGCGAGTCCCGAAGCCACCACGACCCCGCGCCAGGAGCTGAGCACCACGTCGCGTTTGACCGGGTCGAGCGCGCGGATCAGCTGACGGATCTTCTTCAAATCCGAGTTCGCGCCGTCGAACCGGCTGAGGATCATGCCTTTGAGGCCATCCCCGGTAAGCGCTTCGCCAAGGTAGGTGATTTCCTTGCCGACGCGTTCCGTGACGCGGACCGTAAGGGCATCCTTGTCCCCTTGCGTCAGCTGGCTATCGGTGGCGATTGCTGGAAGAACGTCGTCGGTGAGAGTGGCTTGCGCGAACGCGGCCTGCGCTCGCGCCTCCGTCAGATGGGCCAGCATCGTCTGTTCGGCAATCGCCTGGGCGAGTTCGATGCTGAAGCGATCCATCGAAGCGATGCGGTCAGCGGCGAGCACGCGGCGATTCGATTCCACGATTTCGGCCATCACGGCGTCCGTCAGGGCGATGGCTTCGGCGTCAAACTTCTTGATGCGGTTTTGCTCGATTCGCAGCGTTACTGCCGAGTGCAGCTGGTTGAACTGACCGCAAATGTCGACCAAATCCTTGGCTTCTTTGAGCTTCGCTCGGCCCTCGTCCAGGAACTTTGCTTCTTTATCGAAGTGGGCGGTCAGAACGTCGGTGGGCTCGAGGTCGCCGATCCTGTTGACGTGGCTCAGATAGAGATTTCGAAAATCGACGAAGGAGTCGATCGTGGTCTGCAAGCGCTGCTTCTCTTTCTCGATCGACCCTTCGGGACAGACCTGAGCTTTTGCTTCGAGGATTTCGGCCGGGATCTTGGTGAGCGTCGCGGTAGAGAGGTCGGTACCGGACAGAGTGTTGACGATCTGCTGGAGCTTCACCTTTACAGTCGCCCGCTTCAGGTCCCGCGTTTTGACGGCCTTCTGGAGGGCGTTGAGAGCCGTGAGGTGATTCGCCTTGCGCGTCGCAAAGTCCGCCGGAAACCAGCCGTAGACGAAGTTGTAGCTGTTGATCAGGTCCGGAGTGAGCTCGACGAAGGCGTCGCCGCGAATACTCTTTACCAAGAAGACGACTTTCGCGCTTGCGTAAAACTCGGCTTCCTTCTCGCGAATCCGGCGTAGGCGCTCCTCGCGGCGCCGCTCGTCGTCCTCGCTGCGTTTCTTGCGAATGTCCTCGTTCTGCTCGATGCGGATGCCGTGATCAGGGCCGTCGCCCGGGTCGCGGAGGTTCAAGTCCCCAGCGACGATCTGGCCGTTGTCCTTGACGATGCATATGACGATCCGCTCTTTTGTGGTCGGCGGCTCGTGGGAGACGGTCTCGTGCTTGCTCTCTTTCGTGAAACTGTGGTTCACTCCGGCCGTCACCCCGGCTTCCGCGTCGGCGGAAGCGCCGCCGACGAGGTTTTTGGCCGCGCCCGGCAGCGAGCCTTTTGCCCCGATTTTCGCGCCGACCTGCGCACTGACGGAATAGGTCGTAGTCTTGGTCTCGGAGTCGCTCGTCGACTCTTCTTCGGCGACGTACTTGGTATAGAAGTAGGCAACGGCGGTTCCGGACTTATCTTCGTCGTTCGCCATCTTCTCGATCAGATTGTGCAATGCCATCGCCGTCGACCCCAGGTCGGGCTGAAACCCCGGTGCGCCGGCCGCATGCTCGGCGATGACTTCCTTCAAGAGCTCTTTCAGCGCCTCTGCCTTCTCTTCAGACGTCTTGTTCGGGTCATTGTAGATCGCCTTGACCCTGTTCATGATATCCGGCGGCACGTAGGTCGACATCGGAACGTCCGGATTGGCATCCGAACACTGGTCGGTCAGACACAGGGGCTCGTCGTCGCCCTCGCTGCCGGGCGAAATGGTGCCTTCGGGAAGCTTGCCGACGCTGCCGATCGCGCCGTCGCCGCTTCCATCCCCGCCGTCGCAGCCGGACAGCGCGTAGTTGCCGTACTTTGAGTCGGGTTGATGCGGACCGTCCGTGCTGCCGTCGCTGCTACCGTCGTCACAGCCGTAGATCTCACTTGCGGCCCCTTTCCTTTCCACTTTCTTACCGCAAGCCATCATCGCCACGACACTCAAGAGGAGAAGTAAGCGTTTCATTGATTGGCCCCCAGCCAGGTCTTGACGTTTTGAAGCACCGCTTCCACCACCACGCGAATCTGTTCGAATTGGACGCCGAGCCGCGTCCGTTCACCCGAAAGAAAGGCATCGACCGAAGTCAGATCGTGCGCCAACGTTTGCCTCCCGGCTTCAAGCTGGCTCAGAACGTCTTCGACGCTGCCGCCGCTGGTTAGCTTCGCGGCCGCGCTCCGCAGGTCGCCTTCCCTGATATCCCCGGCGATGGTCAGGCACACCTTGAGCTCGGCCTGCAGAGTCTCCGGAATCAGGATTAGAGCTGGCAGGCTGCCGTCTTCATCGACTTTTCCTCCAACTCGCCACGTGTCTTTGATCTCCTGGCAATACGCGGCGACGCGAAGGACGTCCGGAGAATCCGCAAGGCGAGCTTCCGTCCAGGATTCGATCAAGGAGTCCAGACGCTTCTCGATGATAAGAAGTCCCTTCTTCGCCGCGGCGGCAGCTTCGGCCGACGACGAGTCGACGCGGAGACTTACGTATGCCTGTGTAAATGCCTTGAGCTGCGGGCCGACGTAATCGACGAAGGCCTTGAGGAACGGCACGTCGGGCATGGCGACTTCGGAGAGCATGATCAGCTTGCAGTGCCGGTCGACGGATATCTCGTGCTTCGGAATCGTCACGGTCGCCGTTGCCGCTTCTCCGGCCTTGTTGAAGATCACGATGCTTTGCGCTAAACCTTCGACGCTGCTTAGGATCTTCTGTGTCTTGTCCGCGACGGAGAGGGCCGCCACCACCGGTTCAGGGGAGAAGCATTTAAAAGTGACTGTGTAAGTCCGCTCGACGGGGATCTGCTTCAGGAACGGGATTGCCGGAATCGTCACGGGGCTCGATGGCATCGTGCCGGTGAAAGCCTTGCAGCCGAGGAATTGGTTGCCTAAGCCTGGGTTGCAGGTCGTGTCCGATGCCGCGAAGATCGTCGTGCCGACCGCCACCGCGTCGAGAGTCTCCGAGGCTTTCTTCGGAGCCGTCGAGCACGCCACTAGGCTCAGACAGCCGATCACACCCACGAGCACCATCCATCCCACGATGATCTTGAACATTTCAGCCCTCCGTCACAGCTAAGAGTTGAATTTCCGGAGCGTAAATTTGTACGCCGTTGGCGTCGTTGAAGTGGAAGCTCAGGAAAACGTCGCTCAGACATAGGTCGAGTTTCAGCGGTTCGGAGACGACTTGCAGCAACTCGCCGTTCCAGCCCGCCGCGACGTCATGATCGATCCGGGTCAGAGCATTCTGGTAGCTGGCCACCGGAATTTCCGGAGTCGGGTAGCGCGTGACACAGCCGACGGCGAGCGTCGCGTGCGGACTCAGTCCCCCCGCTTGAAGCACGTTGTAGCGAAGCTTGGCGTTGATGCGGTACTTCCGGGTGAGTCCAGCCGCCGTGTCTTGCGGCAAGAGAAGGAACCAAGCAGTGACGTCCCCTTGCGTTCCCTCGTCCCCGAACACAAAGCCGCTTCCCGGGGAGCTGCTGGTTTTGGCGGGCTGCAACCCTTTGTAGGTCAGTACGAACTGCTGCGGTCCCCAGTGCTGGGCGGCCGTGGCAGACGAAGGAAACGGCACTTCTCCGAAGTGATAAAAATAGTCGCGCCCGCTTGCCGCGAGGCTTTCGTCGATGACGAGCTTCGTGCTCGTTCCCGAGAGTAGGTCGCCATTCAGAGTCGACGCGCCGTCTTCCGACGCATTGCAGGCGCTGAATCCAAAGACCAGGCCGATCAGAAGCAGAAGGGTCGGTTGCACGGAGGCATCTCCTCTTGTTGAGTGACACCTCTTACAAAGCAAACGCGGGTCCAGATCAAGTAACTAATATTATTGCTGTAAAATGCTTAGACGGCACAAATTCGGGCCGCGAAGCAGGACATGCGGCAAAGAAACCGGACACGCAAAGCCGCGGCACATTTGCGAAACAAAAGCCGGGATATTGGCGGCTCACTAGCAGCTCAATACCTCCTGCTAACAGGCAGTCCTGCGACCGAGCTGGGGAGATTTTGGACTCTAAATTCCCCAACGCCAAGGGTCGTAACTAAATAGAACCTTAGAGAAAAACGCGAAACGACTTAGAGGGTCAAACTCAAACTAAGGAATTCAAATATTCGGTCGAACATAGCTTTTACGCGACCTTACTCTGAGGAATTGATGCCG
>JAYVBB010000144.1:0-5998 GCA_043750715.1 Pseudomonadota bacterium
GTGGCAGGCCGCGGCCCGCTGATCAGGTCTAACCACCCGCAAATCCAGACAATCCATTGATGTCCGAAAACCGCGAGCCAAGCCGCGGTTTTTCGTCGATAACGTCGTCATGGAAACGCTCGACGACAAAGAATTGAAAGCCATCATCGCCCGCCGGGACCGGCGTTACGACGGCCGGTTCTTTTTCGGCGTGCGGACGACGCGTATCTATTGCCGTCCGACGTGTCCGGCCCGTCCGAATCCCGAGAACATCGTCATTTTCCGGAGCCACTCCGAAGCCGAGAAGAGCGGATACCGTCCTTGCCTCCGCTGTCGCCCTGACGTCGCCCCGGGGAGCAAATTTCTCGCGGGCACGGCGAACACGGTGACGCGGGCTTTGCGTCTGATCCAGAACTCCGGCGAGACGGAGCTTTCGGTGGAGAAGCTCGCCTCCTCGCTCGGCGTCAGCGACCGGCACCTGCGGCGTCTCTTCGACGAACACCTGGGCGCCTCGCCGATCGAGATCATAGTGACCCGGCGCCTGCACTTCGCCAAACAGGCTTTGCAAGAGACGCGGCTGCCGGTTTCCGAAATCGCTTATTCGTCGGGCTTCCAGTCGCTCCGTCGCTTCAACGAGGCGTTCAAGCAGAGCTACCAGACGTCGCCGACCGAGTTCCGCAAAGAGCGCGGCACTGGCGTCGACGACGGTTTGGTGCTGAAACTGCCGATCCGCCAGCCTTACGACTGGAAGACCATGATCGCCTTCCTCACGCGCCACGCCACGTCGGGCGTCGAGGCGGTCGAGGACGGGAGCTACGTCCGGTTTCATCCGACGGCGCGCGGCTTCGGCACCGTCGTCGTCTCGCATAAGCCCGGCAAGGATCACTTGAGCGTCGCCTTTCACGACGTAGCTTTCAGCGAGATCCGGCCGCTGCTCGCGCGGTTGAAAGAGCTGTTCGACACCGACCACAATCCGAGTGACCTGCCGCGCTCGAGCGCCGCTGCCGCGGGCGGGATCCGCGTCCCTGGAGCGTTCGACCCTTTCGAGACCGCGGTGGCGATCATCCTCGGCCAGCTCGTCTCGACTGCCCACGCCAAAACCTGGCAGGGAAAACTGGTCGCCGCCTTCGGCAAGCGCGTCGGCCAACGCGGCGAGCAGACCATCTTCCGCTTTCCGACTGCCGCGAAGCTCCGTGAGGCGCCGGTCGAGACGATTGGCATCACGAAGACCAAAGCCCAGGCCATTCGAGCGCTCGCGGCGACGGTCGCGCACGGAGACTTCGCCTTCGGTTCTCCCGAAGACTTCGATGTCCTGAGCGAAAAGCTCCTGAGTCTCCGCGGCATCGGGCCGTGGACCGCGAGCCTGATCGCGATGCGCTGCCTCGGCAATCCCGACGCCTTTCCCGATACGGACCTGGTCGTGCGCCGGGTCCTGAAGCAACGCCTCGTCGATCCGGAGGAGTGGGGTACGTCACGCGCGTACCTGGCTCACTGCGTCTGGCGGGACCACGCAGGAGTGAAACCATGAGTTACAGCAAAGTCGTTTACGCGAGTCCCATCGGACCACTGACCCTCGTAGAGAAAAACGGCGCTTTGTGCGGCGTCATTCTGAAGAGCATGTGGCCGACCTTCGCCAAGCGGTTCACGCCGGCCAAAGGCCGCGTCACACCCATTCTGAAAACGACGACGCGCCAACTCGACGAATATTTTGCGGGCAGGCGCCGGAGCTTCGACCTGCCGCTCAAGCTCGCCGGTACCGCCTTTCAAAAAATGGCCTGGGGCGCGCTCGCCGAAATTCCCTACGGGTCCACGAAGACTTACCGCGAGCAGGCGCAAGCCATCCGGTCGCCCAAAGCTTTTCGCGCCGTGGGCCACGCCAACGGCTTGAATCCGTTTTGCATCGTGCTGCCCTGCCACCGGGTCGTCGGCAGCGACGGCTCGCTGACGGGTTACGCCGGCGGCCTCGCCGCGAAGCGCTTTCTGCTCGCCCTCGAAGGTTCAGAGCTCGGCGGCAAGTAACGACTCGCGCATCGTTCTGTGCCACGGCGAGTCTACTTGCCCAGCGACCAGATCTGCAGCATGGGCCGCCCGCGATACTTTTCCCATTCGGGGCGCTGGCGGAGGAGTTCGGGCGTTGCGCCGACGTCTTCCTTCGTCAGCACATTGAGGCCGGCGGCGGCGATCGCCGCGCGGAAGTCGTCCTCCCGGTGCGCCATGCTCGCGAGCCAGATCTCCTCGCCGTCTTTGCCGCGAAACCGGGCTCCGCTGCCGGCTTGCATCCGGCTCGGGTGGATCTCCGAAAAATAGGCGCGGCCGCCTTTGCTTAGCCAGCCGGCGACCCGGGCGAAGAACGAGGGGAGATCCGGAAGGTGTTCGAGCACGAGCGCTGCGATGACGACGTCGTACGCGGCGTCCGGAGGAGTGACGCGGTAGACGTCGCCTTCGAGGAAGCGGACGTGCGCCAAAGGGGGCTTTGCCCGCGCGACGGCGAGCATGCCCGCCGACAGATCCAGCGCGGTCACGTCGGCGCCGAGCGCCACGAGCTTCGTGGTGTGGCGTCCGGTCCCGCAGCCGATCTCGAAGACCTTTTTCCCGGCGAGCGAGGGCCAAAACGAGGGAAAAGCGTGCTCGTCCGCGAACACCGTCGAATTGGGGTCGGTGTCGTAGGATTTGCCCCAGGCGTCGTAACCATGCCGGTTGTGGTCGATGAGGTTTTCGCTATCGTTCGCCATTGCGCGGCCGTATATCTCATAGCCCCGAAGGAGAGTCCATGCGGATCGCCAGCCATCTCGACCACGTCGCCTTGCTCGTGCAGTCCGTCGACGCCGCCGCGCGGAATGCGCGCCCGCTCGGAGAGCCGCAAGCCCGGCAGGAATTTCCGGAGGAAGGCACCGCAGAGATTTACGTCGGCGCCGCGATGGACACCTCCCGCCTCTTGCTGATGGAACCGATTCAAGCCGGATCCTACCAGAGGGCTTTGGAAAAGCGCGGGCCGGGCTTGCATCACCTCGGCCTGCTCGTGCCCGACGTCGAAGCTTACGCCGCGGCGCTAGCGGGATCAGGCTGGATGCTGCTACCGCAGAGTCTCGCCACGGTGAAGAGAACGCGCACGGCGTGGTTCGCCCGCCCCGGCACGGGATTCCTGGTCGAGGCGCACGAGCGTCCCGTCCCGAAGGACAAGACACCGCTCCTTCGGCGCCTCGAGCTGCCGCATTCCACAGCGACGCCGCGGCTGGTCGAGGCGCTCGGCTGTGCCGCTCTTTTTCCGGTGAATTCCGCCGGCGCGCTGCTCTCGACGCTCCACGTCAGCCTGCAACTCAAAGAAATCACGAAGTAATTTTGCGGTTCCCTCAGGTGCGTCGCCGCCCGACCGATGAGCAGAAGGCCATGGAAGGCGGGCAATTTGCTAGGAAACGTCGCCAAAATCGAAGCCGCGGACGTCGAGGCCGAACGCCTCGCCATCCAAGCGATCGTAGCCGAGCTGCCTGACGCGGGCGAGCGGCTGCGTTATTGCCTGGGTCGCGTCTTCGAGGAGAAGGTGGGCGCCCAAGGTCTCGTCACGCGGTTTCTGTTCGCGCAACTGGCCCTGTCGCTGCACGCCCGCCACGATCTCCTTTCCCGCGCCGAGACCGCTAAGTTGGTGGCGATGGCGCACCGGCTTCTGCAGCTCGCGCGCATCAAGCCGACGTCCTCGCGTCTGGCATTTCTCTACGCCGATCTCTACGAAGCGCTGGCCGAGGTGCATGGCGCCGAAGGCGACCGCTGGGCGCAAATCTGGGATTACCAAAAGGCCCAGCTGCTTTCGCGGAAGGCTCCGCGGCGGCAACGCTCCGAGCAGATCATGACGACCGCCGCCGGGCTGTTCCGCGAAGGCAAAGGCAAGGTTGCGCACGAGCTCGTGCAGCAGACGAGCGGCGAAGGTCCGTGGCTCGCGTCGCTCTTCCGTTTGCGCGGCGAGTATGCGACGGCTCGCGTGCGGCAACCGAACGCTACCCCGTGGGATCTGGCGTGGACCGACGCGATGGAGAAGCGGGATCCGGCCGTGCTGTTCGGGCTGTATCGCCGCGAGAGGGGCGTGAAGACGGAGCTTCCCGTCGTCGACCTTTGGCTTTGGTCCAGGGCCGTGGCGCAAACGAAGGCCATGGACGAGTCCGGCTTGCCGAGCGTCCGCCAGCTGCGCCGCGGTGGCGTCGGCAAGGACCGCTCCGACGAGGCCGTGTTCGCGGCAGCCACCGCCATCGAGGCGCTTTACGACTCCGAGCGCCCGCTCGAGCAGCGCGTCGACGGCTCGCGGGAAATTCTGGCGCTCGCCGCCAAGACGGCGACGATCGAGCGCGAGCTGCTCTGCCTCGCGGCGTTGTGCCGCTGGCTGTTCCGCTTCAACCAGATGGATCTCGCCATCTGCGTGCTCGCGCGTTACCGGGATCTGGCGCAGGGAGCCAGCGGCGGCGTCACGGACGATCCTTTCGGCGCGCTCACGGACCTTGCCGTCGCGACGCTCGCCGGCCGCTACCGCCGGAGCGAGATCACGCTCGCCGACGAGCGGGACTTCATCGTCAAGCAGGCCCCCCGCATTCTCGAGATTGGCAAACTCGCCACCCGCATCAGCTCCCTGATGATGAAAGGCGCGCTGAAGAGCTGGTTCAAGGACACGGACAGCCGCGACCACCTGAAAGTGCAGACCGAGACGGAGATCGCACAGACGATCGTCGCCTTCCTGACGCGGCGCAAGGGCGCTTTTCTGAAGCTCGGACAGATCTGCAGCTACTTCGACGGGCCGATCGCGCGGCACGTCACCGAGCAGTATACGGTGCTGCGAGCCGAGGTCGCCGCGATGCCGCCGCCGATGATGCGGCGGGTCTTCCAGCAGGAGCTCGGCAAGACGCCGGAGGAAGCCTTCGCGAGCTTCGACGAGCTGCCGTTCGCCGCCGGGAGCATCGGCCAGGTGCACCGTGCGGTGACCAAGTCCGGTAGGCGCGTCGCCGTCAAAATCCGCTACGAGAACGTCCGCGAGTTGATCGAGGTCCAGCTCAAGACGATCCGCCTCGGGCGCGTCGTGTTCCTGCGCACGCTGCCGGCCCTGAACTGGGACGAGATCATGGACGAGATCAGCAAGCACCTCCTCGCCGAGACGGACTACGAGAGGGAGCGCGAGCACATGGAGTTCTTCGCCGCGCACTTCGGCGACGACCCGGACGTGGTCATTCCCGCCGTCGTCCCGGAGTTCTGCAGCAAGGGCGTACTGACGACGGACTTCGCCGACGGTCAGAGCTTCGAGGAGTTCCTCGCGGTGGCGAGCCAGGAAGAGCGCGACAAGGCGGGCGAGACCATCGCGCGGGTGCTCCTGACGAGCAACTTCGCCTTGCGCCGCTTCAACGCGGACCCCCAGCCCGGCAATTTCCTGTTCGAGGACGGCAAGGTCGTGTTCATCGACTTCGGTTGCGTCAAAGTCTTCGACGAGGGCTACTTCGAGCAGCGGAGGCTTTGCAACATCGCTTTCTTCCGGGGGGATCTCGACGCCCTGGGGCGGGCTTACATGGGGCAGGGCTACGTCGAAAATCTGGACGGCGTCGACCTCCTGCACGTCCGGAAAATGTACGCGGCGGTCAATGCCCACGCCTTGAAGGACGAGCCGTACCGCGTCATCCATGGTTACGGCATGAACATCTTCCGCGCCTTCTCGCTCGAGAATCCCCACTCCGCCAAATTCAAGCTGCCGGCCGACTCCTTCTTCTCGAGCCGGATCGAGTTCGGACTGATGTCAGTGCTCCACCGCCTGGGCGCGCGGGTGAACTACCGCCGCATCCTGATGCCGATCTTTTTCCCGAATGGAGACGCGCCGGCTCCGCTCGACGAAGACTCCGCGGCATAGTAAGATCGAGGCCATGAAAGCCCTGGCCCTTTTCGCCGTCATCCTGTTCGCCCTGACCGGCTGCGTCACCAGTTACGACTGCGGGATGCAGACGAGCGATCCGTCGTCGTTCGACGCCTGCCGCCAGACCAAAGGGTCGGCTGCTTA
>JAYVBB010000145.1:0-2304 GCA_043750715.1 Pseudomonadota bacterium
TTTCCTTGTGTTTGATCGCGGCGCCGACGTCGGTCAGCATGCCGTTGAAGAAAACGATCGTGGTGCGGCGCGGCTTGCTCGTGTGGCAATTAGAAGCGAAAGACCCGGATGCTCCCGAAAGTCCGGACGACTGATTCCCGAGCGTGCCCGTCGGCGCGAGACCCGGCGTACAGAACGCCTCGAAGCCGTCGACGTCCTCGTCGCCCAGCAGCGTTCCGGAAAGACCGGCCTCTGCGGTCTGGAAAGCCGCGAAGCGTTCAGGGGTCGAAAGGGCCTCGTCCATGACTTCGTTGTAACGGTCGTACCAGGCGTCTCCGTTGGCGGCTCGCTGGCGACCTATGAAGCAAAACAGCGCGCCCTTGAATTCCGTACGACTGTCGTCGGAGGGTGACGCTACCATCTTGTCTACCGCGTTCGTCAGGAGCTTTCCTTCGGGCGTCGTGCCTGCAGGTCTCTTCGAGGCGTCGAGCGTCGATGGCTCGGACTGCGGCGCATTTTTGCCTTCGTCGACGCTGTCGGCCGGGGGCGTTTGCGTCTTCGGCTCGTCGGCCGGAGGCGGAGAGGTCTTGCCTCCCTTGCCGCTTCCGCCCGAACAGGCAGCGGAGACTACGAGCAGAATTCCCCAGGCACTGCGTGTCACGATAGGACGGAGCATCGGTCTTGCCTTTCGCTCGGGGCACGGGCGCCCGCGGTTGATAGGCAGAGACTAGCCGTTGATCCGACTGACCGATTGTCCGGGGTTGCCGCGGCAAGACCAGTCAATTCAAAGCGGCCTTCCCAGGCTAAATTCTCCGTGAGCCGTACCCTACGCGGCCAAAGGACCCGCTATGCGCTTCACCTGGAAAGCCGGACAAAACACCTCCGAGTATCTGATTCTGTTGACGCTGGTCGTCATTCCGGGAATCACGCTCTGGTCGGTCTACGGCGGCGAAATCAGGGCGAAGCTCGCGTACGTTTCGTCCGCCGTCGCCGGCATCGACAAGGAATACGACGACGCCAAGAAAACGACCAAGGCCGTCTCCTATGCGGGTCGCCTGCGCGTCAAACAGAAGCAGATCAAGATGGAAGGGATCGGCAAAGACGAGCTGCGCTTCGGGCTCGGCAAAGAATGAGCAGCGATCCCGGCCGCCTGCATTGGCGGCACAAAACCTGCACTCCCCTCCCTGTGTTCAAAACAAGCATAGGGAGTGGAATTCTCATGGTTCAACAAGCGCAAATAAAGCCGGACACCCCGGTCGTCTGTTCGGAAGACGGGCAGTTCGCGGTCGTCGACCACATGGAAGGAGCGGAAACCATCAAGTTGAAAAAAGACAAAAAAGGCCAGCATCACTACATTCCGCTGAGCTGGGTGACGGAAGTCGACGAAAAGGTCCACGTCGACCGGCCGGGAGACCAGGCGATGAAGGACTGGTCGACCGAGCCGCCGAAGTCGGCGCACAAGCACTAGGTCAATTTTCCCTGAAGCGCTCGCTGGCGAATGCCAGCGGGCTCAGGACCGCTTGAGCGCCAAGTCCCGCCATCGGCGCAAGGCCGGCAGATACTCTTCCTCGACGCCCTCTCCGCCCTCGACGGCCATGAAACAAAGAAACCGGTAAATCGCCACGACCTGGTCCTGCGTGAATCCGATGGCCTTCACGAAGGCTTCGACGTCGAACGCCTCGCCGAGACCCTTGCCCCGGTCCCGGGGCGCGACGACAGGCAGGAAGGCCCAATAGGTCCGAGTCGGCGTCTCGCTCTGGGCGCGCCGGACAGGATCGAGTGACAGCACCATGGCTGCGGGCAGGTAGTACCGGAGTCCGCGCGGGTCGAGATAGGAGAAGATGACTTCGCTCGACGCCTGGGGGTCGGCCGGCACGTCGCGCCAATCTTGATCTTTGTCCTGTTGGGCGGCCGCGGCGATGGCATCGTCCGTCGCATAGTCGTCCTTGGCGATGGCCTGGTGCAACGTCACGCCGTCGCCGCGCGTCACGCCGGCGAACGCCTGCTCGATCAACTTCTTCAGTTGAGCGACCGGAATCTGATCCTGCCGGAATTCGTCGTCGAACGTCTGGTCCGTCCGTACGTAGATCCGGTCGAGCTCGGCCAGCGCAGCTGAGCCGCGACCGCCTGCGAGACGACGTTGACTCAGAAAAACGCGCAGTGACCGTCTCCCGGAGGAATCTCCGGGAAGCGCAGGAGGAAATAGCAATGTGCCTCCTCCGTCGAACCGGGATAGGGAAGCTCGTTGAGGTATTTGATTTCGATCTGGTATTGCACTCAGCCGCCACCCTTCGACAAGGCGAAAGCCACGAGGAAGCCGGAGAC
>JAYVBB010000146.1:0-4843 GCA_043750715.1 Pseudomonadota bacterium
CTTCGCCAAGGCAATTGGTGAGTACTCGTCATACGAAGATGCCCCGAAGAAGATGCTGGCGCCTGAGCCGGAAGTCTATCAGCCGGCTGAAGCCGTGCCGCCGCCGCCGGAAACGACCGACGAAGCCAAAACTCCGGCGCCCGAAGCGAAGCTCCCTGACGCTTACGCGGAGCCGATTTCACCCGCGACCGTTGCGCGGTTTCGGCACCTCAAGGTCTACCAGGGGCATCTCCTGGTCGGCGGAACGAACCTGCAGGTCGTGATCGCCGGCGTCCCCGCCCGGGAACCCGGTCCGGGCTGGCAGCCCGGAGTGCTCGCGGTGTTCGAAAAAAAGGACGGCGTCTTCCGCCGCTCGGAAGCGCTCACCGGTCTGGCACTGCGTCCCGTCAGCGAAGTGCTGCTCTATCCGATCGGCGTCGACCTCGGAATGGAGAAAGGCGCCAAGCTCGCGTTCGTCACGCAGGTCTATGGCTCCTCCGACCCGAAGGCCAGCCGCCAGACGATGACGTGGCGCCTCGACGCCGAAGCGTCGTCTCTTTCGGTGGTGATCAGTGACTTCGCCACCGCCGGCGCGAAACCGCCGAAGGGCGGGCATCGCTGGCAGATCCGGCTGGCCGGAGCGCGCGCTGAAACGATTCCGGGCAAGGACTACTGGATCCGCGCGGCCGACGCCGACGTCGTGACGTTCTTCCCTTACCACCGCTCCGCCGCGACGGTGACCGCCGAAGGTTGGGAATTCGAGCAGGCGGGAACGGAAACCTCACCCGTCGAGGGCTTCGAGCTCCTGCTCGGCCGCGACGCCGCCGGCAGGACGCTGACCCGCGCCGCGAGCTTGGGCGACTGCCTCTACGGAACGCAACGGCCGAGGAAGCCTCTCAAGGAAGAAGCCAAGCTCGCCTGGATCCTCGCCTGCGAGGTCAAAGGCATGAAGAGTACGCTTCGCCTGACGCCGGGACAAAACGAAGCCAGCGCGGGGCTGCGTCCCGTTTACGTGTTTTCGGCCGACGGTGCGGCGCTGCTCTACACCGCGCTCGAAGGAGCGAAAGATACGGTCGACGTCACGCTTCCGCTCGCGGGCGACGCGACCTACCAGCTCGGGGACACGCGTTTCGGCCGGGCGATTCCCGGTGTGGGAGCGATCGCGCCGGTCGACGGCCAGGTCAAGACGGTCGAGGTTCCCGCGCCAGCGGCGGGCCTCTTGCGGCTGCTACCTGGTTCGAGCAAGGCGGCCGCGCTTCTCAGCGTGCGCCGCCTCGACCGCGAAGGCGGAGCCGGCTCCGGCGTCGTCGCGGCCGGAGACGGCGACTCGCAGCTCCGGCTCGGCAACGGACGCCTTTTGATCAAGAGCTGGCCCGCCGACCTCGAGCTCGAAACGGGTGGCTACGAGTTGACTTTGAGCCGGGGAGGCGAAGGACGCCTCTGCACGGTCCGTGCGCTCGTCGAAAAGCAGCGACGCGTCGTCGCATCCTGCGTGCAGGAGTCGGCGCCTTCGGCGAAGAGCCCGGACCAGACTTTCGTCGACCTCGCCGCCGCCTCCGGCCGGGATCTGCCGCTTCAGAGCTTGAGGCAGGCGCTCGGCGTCGATCTGCTCGCCGAGCCGGTCGAGGACGCGAGCGGCCGCGCCGCGCCTCTCAAAGTCCTGCGCACGGAAGACGACGCCACGGGCAGCGTGCTTTCGTTCCTGCCCGCCACGGCGACCCTGGCCGGCCGCTGGGAAAAACAGAAACAGAGCCTTTCCCACGAGGACGCGACCGCGCGCTTCGTCCGCCTGGTGCGCGGAGAGGGCGGCCAAGGCATGATCGAGCTGGGCTGCCCCGGACCGGGAACCAGCGCCTTCGAGTACGAGCTCCTCGTGCAAAGGGTACAGCCCGATGCCGTTCGCCTCTTTGGCTGCGCCGGCGAGGGAAACCCGGGAGAATGGTTGGCTCTCTACGACAAGCTCGCTGCCTCGCGCCGCGCGCCCTACCTGCTGACGGCCGAGTCCGGCCTCGAGGTTCGAGGCGACCGGGCTCCCCGGTTGCTGCTGCACCTGGCGCCGAAGACTGCGCTGCAGAAACCCGACGCGGCGCTCAAAGCCCTGCTCGAAGGGGATTACGAAATCAGCGCCGGCGGCGGCGTTACCTTGACGAAGGTAACGCGCACGCCTAAGACCGGCATGGTCGCTGAAGTCGCTTATGCCGCCATGGGGTCGGCACCGACCGTTTTGGCGCTCTACGGAGAAAAAGGTCTGATCAAGGAAACGAAGATTCCGCCCGAGTCCTCCGCCCAAGGGACGCTGAGCATTTCGCTACTGAAGGTCGAAACCGCCTGGCTCCGCGCGGAGCTGCGTGGCGACGCCGGCGTCCTCGCGACGACGACTGCGATGCCTCTCGGCCGGCTGCTTCCCAAAGAAGGGGAGACGCATTGATCCTGCCGCAGGAGATCATCCGGCGTAAGCGCGACGGCAACGCGCTGACCGAGGCCGAGCTGCGGGAATTTTTCGAGGGCTTTCTGCGAGGCGACGTCGCCGACTACCAGGTGTCCGCCATGCTGATGGCAGTTCTGATGAAGGGCATGACGCACCGGGAGACGGCCGACCTCACGCGCATCATGCGCGACTCCGGAGAGAAGTTCAGCTGGGGTCCGGACCGCCAGCGCGCCGTCGACAAACATTCGACTGGCGGCATTGGAGACAAGACGTCGATCGTCCTGCTCCCGCTCTGCGTGCTCGAAGGCCTGACGGTTCCCATGATGGCCGGACGTGGCCTCGGTCACACCGGCGGCACGCTCGACAAGCTCGAAGCCGTCGGCTTCGACGTCTTCCCGTCACCGGACGCGGCAAGAAAGCAGGTCCTGGAGCTCGGCGGCGTGTTCATGGGGCAGACCGAAAAGGTCGTGCCCCTTGACCGTAAGCTCTATTCGATGCGGGACGTTACCGCGACCGTCGAGTCGATGCCCCTGATCGTCGGCTCGATCCTTTCCAAGAAGCTCGCGGAAGGCATCGGTGGCTTGGTGATGGACGTGAAATTCGGCTCTGGCGCGTTCATGGAAAAGCTCGAGGACGCCCGCTCGCTTGCCGAGAAGTTGAAGGCCGTCGGCCAGGAGCTTGGACTCAACGTGCGGTGCCTGCTCACGAGCATGAATTCGCCGCTGGGCCACTACGCGGGCAACGCCCTCGAAATCCTCGAGTGCGTCGAGCTGATGCGCGGCCAGGGTCCGGCCGACACCAGGGAGCTCGTCATCGAGCTCGGCATGGAAATGGTGCGGCTGGCATTCCCGGATCGTCTGCCCGACGAAATCCGGAAGGCGCTCGACGGCCACCTGCGGTCGGGGGCGGCGTACGAAAAATTCCTCGAAGTCGCCCGCGCGCAGAAGGCCGACCTGAAACTTCTGCAGCACCCGGAGCGCCTCCTGCGGGCGCCCGAGCGGCTGACGGTCGGCTCGCCGAACGCCGGCGTCGTCAAGCAGGTGGATTGCCGCAAGCTCGGCATTGCCATCATCGAGCTCGGCGGCGGCCGGCGGCTGTCTTCCGACAAGATCGACCCCTGGGTCGGACTCGCCGACCTGAAGCGCGTCGGAGCGAAGCTCAGGGCCGGCGATCCGCTCGTGACGATTCACGCGAACGACAAGGCGAAGGCCGCTATAGCCAAAAAACTGATCGAGGAAGCCTACGTCGTCGGCGCCGGCGCGGCCGAGGATCCTCTCGTCGCGGAAAGGCTGTGATGGCGTCGCTTCCCGAAAAAATCGAGGCCAGCGCCGCGGCGTTGCTGAAATCCTTCGGCCGCAAGTCCCTGCCTGACGTCGCCGTCGTCCTCGGCTCGGGCTTCAAGGGATTCGAAGCGCGCCTGGACGGCGCCAAGACGGTGGATGCCGGCGCGGTGCCGCATTTCCCGGTGCCGACCGTTGAAGGTCACGGCGCCCAGCTCGTCTGCGGCAAGGCCGGCCGCACGGAAGTCTGCGTGCTCACCGGTCGCGTGCACATGTACGAAGGCCACTCCGCCGCGGACGTGGTGTTTCCCGTCCGCGTCCTGGCGAAGGCCGGAGTGAAGCGCTTTCTTCTGACCAATGCGGCAGGGAGCGTCGACGCCGCCCTCCGCCCGGGTCAGGTCGTCCTGGTGAAGGACCATCTCAACCTCACGGGCCAGAATTGCCTCACGGGCCTCGAAGCCAAACGCATCGGTCCGCAGTTTCTCGACATGACCGTCGCCTACGACGCGGGCCTGCGCAAAAAGCTCGCGGCGCTCCCGGGTCTCGTCGAAGGCGTGTATGCGGGCCTGCTCGGCCCCACCTACGAAACTCCGGCGGAGACCGCGATGCTCGGACGCCTCGGCGCCAACGTCGTCGGCATGAGTACCGTCCAGGAAACGATCGCGCTTCGTCATCTAGGGCTGAAGGTCGCTTGCCTGTCGTTCGTCACCAACATGGCGGGCGGGCTCGGCGCGGACCTGAGTCACAAGGAAGTCATCGAGCTCGCTGAGAAGCACAAGGGTCCGCTCCACGAGCTGTTGCTGAAAGCCGTTCAGGTCATCGGGGAATCGCCATGAAGAAAGAGCTGAAGTTCAAGCCGCTGTTCGACGAAAAACAGATCGCCGCGCGGCTGAAGGAGATGGGCGGCGAGATCACGCGCGATCTCGCCGGGGAATCGCTGATCGTCATCGGCGTCCTCAAAGGGGCGATCATCTTTCTCGCCGACCTCGTCCGGCATGTCGATCTGCCGCTCAGCATCGAGTTCATCGGGGTCGCCAGCTACTCCGGGACCAAGTCGACGGGTCACGTGCGGTTGACCTACGACCTCACGGCCGACATCAAAGGCAAGCACGTGCTGCTGGTGGAAGACATCATCGACACGGGCCATACGATCGAC
>JAYVBB010000147.1:0-6517 GCA_043750715.1 Pseudomonadota bacterium
GGCAGGTGAGAATCGATCGAAGGCGATACTGGCTCCGGGGTTGGGTTGCGACGGCTTTTCGCCGTGAAAACGCAACGAAGCAATGTCGGAATCCGCTCGTTTAACCGACCAGAAAGTCGCCTTGCCGTTCAGCGCGGAACTGCCGTCCGGCACCCCAAAGTACCAAGCACTCGAGGCGATCGGGTTGCCGCTCGAGGAATATGGTGTAATCCACCAGCGTTCACTGTTATCGATGTCAAAAAGGTAGCCGCTGGCGGCCTTAACCGGTTTGGAATAAGTGACAATTAGATCTTGACGAGTCACCGGCATGGTCAAAAAGTAACGCTGCATCACGGCCTTTGACGCTGGGTGAACTACCCGATTGATCTTGCTGCCAGCGCCTTCAAATGCGGGCGGCGGCGAAACATTGATTTCGGCGAGGACCGGCAGCAAACCGCCGTCCATTGAGAAGCGAACGCCATGGCTCACTTCAAATTGTGAATTTATCGTCATGCCTCTGGTCGGCACGAAGCTGCCGTTTGCTTCGAAGGTGATGGTATCGGCGGCTGAACAGCCAATCGGACATGTTTGCGGGATTTTGAACAGATCCTGCCAGTTATAAGTATAGGAGTTGAGGCGATCGCTACTGAACGCACCGTGATAGAGACCCTTGCCGCGGGCGAACTCGCGACGCAGTTCAATTTGCCCAGGTTCGCCCGGATTGACTTCGCAGTGCAGGCGAACGGCCATCTCGCCCCCGATGAAATCTTGACGGGGCCATTTCTTTAGTGAGACCGAGCCGTTTTTTCTCACCCCTTCGATATAGCTGCCGCCAGGGGCTGAGCAGAGGGGGAGCTGAAGCTCCAGCGTCTTCTAGCAGTCGACACCGTTGCGTACGAAATTCCGCAGGTCCTCTATCTCGCCCCGAACAATCAAATGATCGACGAAGGCTTCAAAGCGGCCTACCTGAGTCATCGCGGCGAGGACAACGACGCCAAGGACGACGCACGCGACGAGCGCTTCAAGCATGGTAAACCCATGGCAGGCTAGCATCTGGTGGCGTGGCGATTGATTTAGCACGTCAGAGGAACGGCAAACAGGTCTTTCCATTCGGAGTTTTCCCGCTTGAATTCGACCTCGAATTGAAAGGGCACGCTCGTGCAGCTTGCCTTGACGAAGTATTTGCCGACTTTCGTAGCGTCGCCGGCCCCTCTGGCGGATCTGATGAGTATGGCGCCGGAAGGACGCTTGAGAGCAATCGCCGCCTCGGCCGGGCAGGTCGCGGGCATGTCAGCCTTCGTCTTCGTGCAGTCCATCGCGTCACGAATATGGCGCCGTAGATCTTCGACCTCACCTTTGACTTCAATTCTCCGCAAAGAATCCAACGTCTGTTTAGCGAAAGTCATGAATACCAAAGCCAAGACACTCAAAATCGCCACGGCAACTAAAAGTCCGACCAGGGAAAACCCGGCCCGGAGATCACAAGGGATTCTTCGTTCCATCAGCTCGGCAGTGCTCCAGACGACATGATTGCCGCTCGAAAGATTAACATGGCAGGACACTGCGGACGAGATCTCGCCCCGCGGTTCTGATCTCGTTTCGAGATCAGATTTTGAGCGGGAAATCAGGGCTTGGCCATCTCGGCGTCGATCCAGGCGGCGTTGGGCCTGACGTCCAGCGCCAAAATCGCCTGGTCTCCGAGGTGCGCGATGACTGCCGTCGTGATCCCGAGCAGGCGCGGCTCCCCGTCCGCTCCCGGTACGAAGATGCCGGAGCCCGAAGTTCCTTGCTTGACGAGGTCGTTGGCTTCCGGGGACAGGATGACGGCGCGGCCTTTCCCGTCGAAGCCGACGATTCCGATCCTGGCGACCATCGGGTCGCTCGATTTGGCTGTGAAGCGGTCGGGGGACACGTACTGCGAGACCTCCGCCGTCGCCTCGGACGGCGCGAGCCGCAGCACCTGCCCGACGGTAAGCTTGTCCAAATCGATGATCGGGGCCTTCTTGACGATCACACCCTGTTCCAAGCGTCGTGCCGGCACGACGTAAAGCGGCAAAGGCTTGTCGACCCGGATTAGGGCTAAATCGGCCTCGTCCATGCCCCTGTCTTCGGGACGGTGGTGGCCCGGCATGGCGGCGCAGAGGGCGACTTTTTGGACTTCGTTGGAAAGGCCCGACGGGTCGTCCCTCCGGTTCCACTTGGCCAGTACGTCCGGCGACGGCACGACGTAGATTTGGCCGATGCAGCAATGTGCCGCCGTAAGCATCCAGTGCGGCGAAATGGCGACGGCATTGCAGTAGGCATACTTTTTCTCCGCCTCGATCAGGAGCGCGACTCCTCCCCTCGCCGGGACGGAGAGGCTGCGCGTCGACCTGAAGGACTCTGCGGCCACGCCCGAGGGATCCGCCGGGCTGCTCGTCACACAAGAGGAAACGGCGGCGAGAAGACTCGCCGCCGTGATCCTGACTATGAAACCGGACAGGTTCAGTTGGCCGCTGCCGGCGTGCCTTCGTCGGACGGATCCGGACCGAGAGCGCCGCCGTCGCAGGCTTTGCCGCCGGTGCCTTCGCCTTCGATCTGGCCGTTCTTGCAGATGTTGTGCATGTAGATGACGGTGTCCAGCTCGTCCTCGAGGGCGGTGCCGAGGCGGTCGAAGGCGTGCTCGCCTTTAGCCAGGCCGGTCGTGCCGAACGAGGTTTCGTCGAACCAGTGATGATCGAAGTCGAGCTTTTTGCCTTCCTTCACGCTCGTCGTCGTGTACCAACGGTCACGCTTCACTTTGAACACGAACATCCAGTGCTTCCAGTTGCGGGCCGGGACTTCGCCGTTGCACGGGATGGTGTAGCAGGGAGCCGTGAAGGCGTCAGATGCGCTGATTTCGTACGAAGACGCGACGAACGGCGAGTAGGCTTCAGAGATTTTCTTGCCTTGGTTCATGCCGTCGTCGTAACCCGAGGCGTACCAGTCGGTATGACGGTCGACCGAGTTCTTGAGCTGGCGGTAGACGCGTTCCTCGTTCCAGTTGTCGCTGAGGCCCAGGTCGGCCGCTGCCCAACGCGACTGCCAGTCGGGACGAAGCTTGCCGGGGTTGCCTTCAACCACGTAGTTGTGCGGCTGCGTGAAGATCGAGGCCTTGAAGTCCGGAATCATGTCCACTTGGGCGCGGGAGTCGTCCATGGAGGAGAATTCCGAGTCGTCGTGGAGGATCCAGGCGCCGAGACCGGCGCGGGCGCCGGCCCAACGTGTGGTGAACGGCCGTAGGAAGTAGTTGGCGCAGTCCTGATCGGTCAGCTTGATGACCTGGTTCGGTTGGTTGAACGGAGGAGCCGCGCGGACTTTGGTCGTCGACGCGCACTGCAGCGTCACCGACTGGGCCTGCCAGATCATGCCGTTGGATTCGGGGGTGTTCGGCTTGAAGTTGCCGTCGCCGCGAAAGTCGTTGTACCAGTCGAGATCTTCTTCCGAGCAGTTGTCGGTCTTCCAGGCGTTGTACGCCTGCTCGAAGGGGTCGATTCCGTCGTAATTTTTACCCTTGGCAACGTATTCGGCGATCATGAACTTGTTTTCACAGACCGTCGTGGCCGGGATCTCGTAGTCGACGTTCGTGAACTGGCCGAACGAGTGCTTCTTCTGCGCCGACCGTTGCTGGCGTTGCTGGAAGTACTGGCTCGAGATCTGCAGGTAGGGACGGTAGGACGACGCGGCGACCTGCATCCACAGCGGTTTCTTCGTGTCGATCGGCGGCTGCTGGCCCTTTTTCATATAGTTGAAGCGCAAGATCCAATCGATCTTCGCTTCGACCATGGACGGGCGGTCGCGGAACTCACCACAAAGGTAGGAAAGGAACTCGTGGGCCGCGGGCGTCGTGCCTTGCGGGATGCCGGCCTGGCTGTTGCCCTTGTATTTGGCGTTGATCGTGCTGTAGAGCGCGAAGCTGTGCGGATTGACCTTGGTCAGGTTCTTCGCCGCCTGGGCGACTTTGCCGTTGTCGTACTTGGGGGATGGGAGCACGGAAGCGTCGGTGAGCGATCCGACGCAGAACTCGTTCCAGTCCGAAACGTGGCCGTCAGGCCATTTGTACGACGGCGGACCTTTGTCGGAGCCCTCGGAAGCACCCGCTTCGGCATTGGCGCCGTCGGCTACGCCGTCATCCGCCAAGGCTTGAGACTGCGACTGCGGCGTTTTACAGCTGGTAGTCAAGGAAATCAGCACCGCACCTGCGACGCATCCGCGAACCACTTGCATGCGCATGGTTATCCGTCCTTCTTTCGGTAGACCGGTCATGTGAATTGGCAAATCTGGCTTTGCTAAGAATATAGGGCAATACGGTTCGCGAGTAAAACTCAATTTGCGCCGCTATGAGAGTTCGGTTACCATCTCGAAAGATCACTCTCCAAAAAGTAAAGAAAAGGAACTGCCGTGCTGAAGTCACTTTCCTTGACTATCTGTGCGTCCCTCGTAGCCTTCGCTGGCTCCGCCTTTGCCGCCGGCAACAAAGAGAAGATCATCTGTCACCACGGCGCCTACGCCATGTTCCAACTGGAAATGGACTGGGCTTCCGGCAAGGCGACGATCTCCGAGCGCATCAAGAAGCAATGGGTCCCGACTTACAAGGACGCGACGATCGTCCGCAACGAAGGCTCCAGCAAAGCGTTCATGGCTGAAGGCCTTCCCGCTCAATCCGTACAGAAGAACGACGCCTGCGGCGGCGTCGACCAGACGCTGGTCTTCGACATCCAGGACGTGAACGGCAAACGCGTCGGCACGGCCAACCGCGGTTTTGCGATGAGCAGCAAGCGCTGCAAGGTGAAGGCTCCGCCGCCGGACCTCGGCGAGTCGTCGATATCGCTGAAGTGCAAATAGTCTGCAGCGTCGGCGAATAAAGATTCCGTGAAGAAATCCTCCGGGCCAGCGGGCTTCGGGGGATTTTTTTGGGCTGGGTTGTAGGGAAGGTTGCGCAGCATGCAGCGAAAAACAGGCAACGCGTCGTCCGGAAGATTCCTTCCCCGACTATGAACAGCGGTGATTTCCCGTCATGTATTTTCCGCACTTCGGACAAAGGTCGATGACTTTCCCGGCCCCCTGCCCCCCCATTCCCTGACCGCTCTGCCCGCCTTGTCCGCCCGGCCCACGCTGTTGCATATCCTGCACCGCGCCGATCAATTTCCCTTTGATGAACTTGTACGCCAGCACGATCGCAATGAACGGCAGCGCAAATCTAAGAAGCGGCATCAACGCCGACAGCCCACCCCGGGACGTCGCCAATGCGACCACGATGATCCCGAGCGCGATTCCCGTGGCCTTATAGTCCCTGATGTTCATCCGATCAGCACCGTCTCCCCGGGTTTGCCGGAGATCTTCGGACGGGTCCGCAAGGCGAAGAAGGCGGCGAACAGCAGCATCATCACGCCGACGGCGGCGCCGACGAGCCAAATGCGTGTCCGGCCTTCCGGTAACCCTTGGACCTCGATGGTGAACGCCGCGCCCGCGGGGAGCGCCTCCTCGCTGATCATCGCTTCGTACTGCGGGTCGGGGGCATGGCCGGCATCGCCGGGTTTCAGCAGAGCCGACACGGCGCGCATCTCGGTCCCGCGTGGGAGCAGCAGGGTGAAACTTTGGATCTCCGCGGGCGGCGTCAGGGTCAACTGCGCCTTGCCGTAGCTGGCATCGACCTTGAACCCGATGCTGACGATATGGACGCCGGGCGGAAAGTCTTTCTCGACGACGACGCTGCCGCCGCCCGGAGCGAGGCTGACTTCTTCCGGCTCGACGCCTTCCTGCGGGACGAAATCGACGGTTTCCTTCGGCAGCATGACCGCGGACTTGAACTTGGCCGTCGCCTCGCCGGTGTTTTGCACTGCGAAGACGTAGCTCCCGTAAACCGAGTCGAGACCTTGGCGGAGGATGATCAGATGCTTGGGCGTCAGCATCACTTCCGCTTGCGCGGAGGCGCCGAAAGCCAGGAGTAGAAGCGGCAGCAGCGGCCGCGGCAGCTTCATGACGTGTGCTCGAGGTAGTCGAGGCGGCGCGAGGCGTCGACGTAGCGGTGGGTCAGGAAATCCTTACGCTTGTTCCACGCCAGCTTGGAAAGATTGCCTTCCTTGAAGGCCTTCTCGTCTTCGAGGTAGCGCTTGACCAGTGCTTGCTTCAGCCCCGTCAGCGTTTCCTTGGAATTGATCTGCGCGCTCGCCTGCAGGAGCCCGCCAGGGCCGATCCAAAACGGCGCCAAGACTACCGACATCAGCAAGATTCCCACCACCACTGCCAGATAGATCACCGGGCCCCTCGCAATTGATCGAGTCGCGTGTGCATCTCCGCGATGATTTCGTCGGCGCTGCGCACGCCCTGCTTGCTCACCACACGGCGCTTTCTCCAGACGAAAAACCACACGGCCGGCGGGCCTAGGAGCAACGCCGATATCGGCAGGAGCCAGGCCAGGATGTTGAAGCCCCTGGCCGGCGGCGAACGCAGGATCCACGGACCGTAGCGCTCGGTGAAGTACTGGAGGATTTCTTCCTTCGACTTGCCGGCCTCGACC
>JAYVBB010000148.1:0-10109 GCA_043750715.1 Pseudomonadota bacterium
ACCCGTTCGGCGTCGGCCAGACCGTGACCTCGGGCATCGTCAGCGCGCTCGGCCGCAACTCGCTCGGCATCAACATCTTCGAGAACTTCATCCAGACCGACGCAGCCATCAACCCGGGCAATTCGGGCGGCGCGCTGGTCGACGCCAACGGCAACCTGCTGGGCATCAATACCGCCATCTATTCGCGCACCGGCGGCAGCCTGGGCATCTGTTTCGCCATCCCGGCCAGCACGGCGCGGCAAGTCATGGAGAGCCTGATCAAGGACGGCATGGTCACCCGCGGCTGGATCGGCGTCGAACCGCGCGACCTGACACCCGAGATCGCGGCCACCTTCAACCTGCCGGTGAACGAAGGCGTGCTGATCACCGGCGTGTTGCAGAACGGACCGGTCACCTGGGTCGACCACGTGAGCTTGCCGACGACTTTGCCGGTCATGGACGGCGTCGCGCGGATGTTGGCTCCGTCGACGAAGACCCAAAGAGTGTCTTTCGTGACTTCGTCTTTCGCCGCGACCTTCGTAGCGACGGCGGGGGCACCTTTGGCTCCGGCTTTCGCCGCGCCCATCGCTTTGACGGCGATCACGGGAGGCGTCGTCACCGGAGCGGGAACGGCGGATTCGGCGGCGGCAGCGGCCGGCGCCGGCGTGTCGTCTACGAGAGCCGGCTCGGCGGCGGGCCCGTCCGCTTTCGCGACCGGTTCGGCCGGCTTCGGATCGTCCGAGCACGCGGCCAAGGCCAATAAGGACAGAAGGCTTAAGCGTAAAAGCATAACTTTCCCCCCACTGAAATCATCGGCATTTTCGGCAGAATCCTGAGGTGGCGGGGGTGGTGATGCTTTGTTAAGCTCGCGACATTCTGGAGGACTACCCCGATGCTTCCTGTTTTGTTGACGGCGGCCTGCGCCATCGAAACCGGCCATCTCGTTTGCAAGACCGAAACCCAGGCCGGCAAAGCGGTGACGCTGACCTTCGCCGCTTCGGGAGTCGGAGCCGACCCCAACCAGGCTTTCGAGGGCCGACTCTGCTCCACTCCGGCCAAATCGCTGACTCTGGCGAAGCTCTGGATGACCGAGCACGGACACGGCAGCGCCCGGACGCGCCTGGCTGCCGACGGGGACTGCACGAAGATCACGCGCATGGTGTTCACGATGAGCGGCGACTGGGAGCTTCGCCTGACGTTCGCCGACAACGACAGCGGAGTGATTCATGTCCCGGTGCCTTGAGGGACTTCTGCTCCTGGCCCTTTCCGTGCCCGCCGGTTGTGGCGCCGCGAAGACCGACAAAGACGACGATCGCTCGGACGACGCCCAGCCTGCCGACCCGGCGACGATTCCTCCTCCGGAGGACGAGCCAGGGAAAGATCCCAAGCCGACGACCGAGCCCGGACCGTTGCGTGGCGTCGAGTCGATCGATTCCGTCTACCGGGTCGACGTCGAGTGGTTCGACGGTCCCGATTTCGAAAACGAGAACAATCGCGGCCGCCTCGTCTTCTTCGACGCGGCTGGCAAAGCTGCGACCAGCGTCAGCGTCCAGGACTTCCACGCCTGGATGACGTCGATGGGCCACGGCGCACCGACCATCGACCTCGAGATCGTCGCCGAGGCCGACCGCCCCGACGCCATGCTCGTGTCCGGACTCATGTTCACCATGGGCGGCGCCTGGGATCTCAAGTTCGACGCGACGGTCAACGGCACGCGCGCCAAGGCGTCCTTCCCTGTCGACGTGCCGAAGTGAGTCTCGCGGGTTTGATCCTCGCTTGCGCCTCCTGCGGCAGCGGAGGCGACAGTCCCCTCATTCTCTATCCGAACGAGTCGTTCAAAACTTACGTCGGAGCCAATCGCCAGACGAATCTCGAGACGGTCTATCCGGACGGCGCGATCGGCAAAGACGCTGGACCCGACCGCAAGGAAACGGTCACGGTCGCTGCCGGTGTGACGTTCCTGACTGATTTCTTCGCGACGCTCACCGTGCCTCAGGTGTCGAACTTTCGAGGCGGTGAACGCCGCACGGGATTCGGCGACTGGGCGGTGGAGGGCCGCTGGACGGCAATCCCCACGTCGATGCTCACACCGCTGAAGCCGCAGGTCCAGGTGATCTCTGGCTACAAATCCGGCACCGCGCCGTCCATTCATGAGACCGAGCATGCGCACCAGCTCGACGTGCGGGGCACGGGGTTTCCCGAAGCGAAGCTCGGCGCCGACTTCTGGTGGGGGCAGCAAGCCTGGAAGTTCGGCTTCGCCGAAGTGCTGGGCTTCGCGCAGGAAAAGCGGCACCTCGGCATGAGAATGCATCCCGGCCACATGGCGCGCACGACGCTTGCGGCTGGTTACGGCGGGAACGCCGGTAAGGTGATGCTGGGCACCAACCTCCTCTATCGCCAGAGACGCACGCTCGAAGGTGACGAAATCGACGACTCCGAAACCGTCGATCATGGGCTGTTTGCGTCCGGCGATCTCATGGTAGCCGGCACGAACAGCGTCCGCCTCACCCTCGCCCGGTCCTCCGCCTTCGGCCAAAACCGCAACACCTTCCGGTCCCGAAGTGTTACGCTGGCCGTGATGGGGTCGCTTTGAAAGCACTGCTTACCACGCTGATTTTGACGTTTGCCGCGCCGGCTTTAGCCGACGAGGGCAAATGCCCGCGGCTGAATCCCAAAATGCTGGACGAGATCACCGCCAACCGCGGCGGCAAGGTGAAGATCGTGTTCTTCGCCAGCTGGTGCGCGGCGTGCAAGGACCATCTGACGGAGAAGACGACCGGCCCGACGATCTTCGTCGGCGCCTTTGACAAACGCGAACGCCTCGAGGAAGTGATCCAAACCCTCGGTGTCAAGACGGAATGCTACACCGACGACGGCGTCGCTGACGCTTTGGGCGTCAACGCTCTACCGAAGACGGTCGATTACGGCGTGAAGACCGGCGGCGAATAGAGTTCGCCGTTCGTCAGCGTGCTGACGTCCACCAGGTCCTTCGTCAACGGCGGGATCTTGAAGATGAACGGGTCGCTGGTGTTTTTGCAAGATATGTCGTTCGCCGCCCCAACGCAGACCTTGAACTCCGTCGCCGGATTGCCAGTCGGGGAGTACTGGCAGGACGTCTGGGGCGAATAGCGGATGTGGTCGGGTCGGGCTGAGTCGACGTCGAAATAGCCGCTGTCGTTGTTTTGCTTGCCGCATTGCTTTTGCACGAAGCCCGAGAAGGCGTTGGTCCCGACCGTGCCGTTCGGTCCGGCCCAGTTGCACGTGAACCGCGTCAGCTGCTGCGTCATCCTGCCATCGTTCAAAGGATTCGCCATGTCGGTTCCGTTCCGCTGCGCCATGACGTCGTCCATGTTGGCGCCGAAACCGAAGTAGCCACAGCCCTTCTTGGTGTAAGGAGTCGTCGTCTCGTCGATTTCGACTTCGGAGACCAGCGAACGGACGGCTTCCGTTGGGCTGCCGGCGTACCAGCTGTAGGCGAGCTTCGCGGCTCCGGTCGACGGGTTCAGGTCGTAAAAGGCGATCTCGCCCCCGAGCGCGCAATCGGCGCCCGTGGGAATCTTTGCGAAACCGTCCGCGTCGAAGAGCGTCGCCTTGTCGAGCGCGAAAGGGAAGCTGCCGCCGCGGTACTCGTAGGCGAGATCCGTTTCCTCGGTTTTCTTGTAAGACACCGACATGGCGCGCCGACCGTTTTCGCGGACGAGATTCAGCGTCGGGCCGGGGCCGCCCGGGCAAACCTGCAGGTTCGTCGGGGGCCGTGAGCGGAACGGTGGTCGGACTCACGAGGACGTTCACGTAGCCGCTGTAAGATGAGTTGTTTTCACCGGTCGGCTTGTGAACGATCTTGATCTCGACGAGGTGGTTCGATTTGCCGGAGGGCAAGTCGGAGAATTTCTCCTCGAGCGTGAAGACGGTCGTGTAGACCGGCTTGCCGTCGACGTCTTCCCGCCTCATCGACACGCCGGTGAAGTCCGGCGCGCCGGCCGGGAGTTTCGCTTTTGCGAGGTCGGCAAACGGTTGGAGATCGAGGGCCTGACCGGCTTCAGGCAGGGTCTTGCCCCCGCGGCGCGCGAAGCAAAGGAACATCGCCGCGGTACCGGTGGCATTATCCATGTGCCGGCTGATCTCGTCGACGATTTCGCTCGTTTTCGCCGTCATGCACGGCTCGAACTTCACGGGAAAAGTGTCGGCGATCGGCTCGGAGCCGAGCCAGAAGCCCAGATCGCTCGGGGGTAGCTGGCTGTTGGGGCCGGAAGGGCCGTCGGGATGGTTCTGGTAGAACAGCCGCGGTCCATAGCAGAGGGCTTCCCGCAGCCTTGGCTTGTCGGGTTTGAACATGCAGCCGTCATCGGAGTTGACGTTCCGAATGAGCGACGTCAGGAACGCGCGCTTGGCCGCGAACCCCTTGGCATCATCTTGATTGAATTTGGGGACGAGCGGCCGATCGTCGTCGAGGTTCAGCACGGCGACGTTGCCGGTTTTGATCGTGGCGACTTCCGCGTTCGCTTCCTGCGCCAGCGCCGCCGTTTCAGTCGAGTAAGGAGACACGACGACCAGATCTTCCGGGAAGCCGAGGGCGACCTGGCCGGTTTCGACGGTGCCCGTCGTTTCGCCGGTCGTGCCGCCGGTGGTGCCCGCGGTGGTTTCGCCGGTCGTGCCGCCCGTCGCCTCGCCGGTCGTTTCACCGGTGGTCTCACCCGCGGTTTCGCCGGTCGTGCCGCCGTTGTCGTCGACGGCCGAATCCGTCGGGGCGCTGGTGTTTTTCTCGGGGGATGCCGACGGCGTGCAGGCCGACGCCATGACGAGGCTGAATAGGCTGGCGAGTAGGCGTCCCAAGGTTCCATCTCCTAAATAAGACCTGCTTTCCCTTGGGATCGACAGGCCCACCGAGGAGCTTAACTACTGGGAAACTTTATTAGTAAAATCAGTGTGGTATGGCGCGGTCGATGACGATCTCGACGCCCTCCGCGCCGAGCTTGACCGCGGTGACTTCGCCGACGAGATCGCCCGGTTGGTCGGGACCGGCCGTGCCGTCGACGTCGAGGCGCGCCTTCAGCTTGAACGGCTCCGGAATCTCGCCGCCGCCCATCGCCATCATCTGCATGCTGTCCTTCGTCAGGACGAATTCGTAGACGGTGCCCTTGGCGTCACCGCCGAGCGTTTTTCTTTGCGCTCCAAGCGGCATCGGGCGGTCGGGACCGGCCATGATGATGAAAAGGGTGTGGATGCCTTTGGCTTGCTCTTCCAGCTCGGGAGCCAGAACCACTTTGCCTTTTGCGTAGGCGTGGCTCGTCTCGCCCATTTCGCCGGCCGTCACGACCGCGATCACGATGATGATCAGGATCACGACGCCGCCGATCAGTCCCAGCTTCTTCATCTACGGAAACCTCAGTGATTCGCCGTCTTCGCCAGGTCGAGGAGCGTGGGCTTGAAATCTTCCAAGGAGAACGAGTCGACCTGAATGACTTCTTCCCGCGCCTTGTTGGCGTCGTCGAGCTTCTTCGCTTCTTCGGCGGTGATGATGCCAGCCGCCTGCGCGTCTTTCACTAGCAAATTGGCGCGTTTTTTCGGCAGGCGCTTTTCCTTCACGGCTTTCGAGATCTTGCCGAGCACCGCGGCCGACTCGTGGGCGAGGCGGAAGGCGTTTTCCATTTGCACCATGTGGTCGTTCGGGTCGGTCGGCGTGATGATGCCGGCCGTCAGCGAGTCACGGAACTCTCCCGGACGCTGGATGGCCTGCGCGACTTTGTGACCCAGGCGGTCGCCCGGTCCGTGACCGAGCGAGTTGACGCGCGCCCAGAAGCCGATCGGGCCGCGGAACAAAAAGCCGAGGAGCGGCACGTCGAAGTTGGCGAAGATTCCGTCGAAGCCCTTTTGAATCTCGTTCATCGCGTACTGCATCGACCAGTCGAAGACGTCGCGGTGGTCCTTGCGGAAGCCTTCCGCTTCGTAGCGGCGGAGCACCGACGTCGCGAGGTACATCCAGGACAGGACGTCGGCGTACCGGCCGGTCAATTTTTCCTTGAGCTTCAGCTGACCTCCGAGCGTGCCCATCGCGATGTCGGACATGATCGCGAACGACGCAGAGGACCACGCGAGCTTCCGGTAGTACTTCGCTCCGGGGCCACCCGGAACGACAGCCAAGCGGCCGCGCGTGAGGCTTAAGACCAGCGAGCGGCAGGAGTTGCGGACGACGTGCCCGATGTGGCCCCAGAAGGCCTTGTCGAACGCCTTGTAGTCCTTCGTCATCAGGGCTTTGACTTCCTGGTACGCGAACGGATGACAGCGGATGGCACCCTGTCCGAAAATGATCATCGTCCGCGTCAGGATGTTGGCTCCCTCGACCGTAATCGAGATCGGCATACCGATGTAGGCGTTGGCGATGCGGTTGCGCGGGCCGCGGGAAATCGCCGCGCCGCCGAGGATGTCCATGCCGTCGTTGACGATCTTGCGCGCGAGCTCGGTCTGGTTGTACTTCGCGATGGCCGAAACGACGGCGGGCTTCAGACCCGAATCGACGGCGGCGGCGGTGTAGATCCGCGCGGCTTCCATCAGGTAGCTGAGTCCGGTGATGCGGGCCAACGGCTCTTCGATGCCTTCGAACGACCCGATCGGAATCCCGAATTGGCGGCGAACGACGGCGTACGTTCCACAGAGACGTGCCAGAGCCTTGGCTCCGCCGGCGCTTTGCGACGGCAGCGAGATCGAGCGACCGGCGGCCAGGCACTCCATGAGCATCAACCAGCCGCGGCCGGCGCCGTCGGCACCTCCGACGATCTGGTCGACCGAGACGACGACGTTTTCGCCGTGCGTCGGGCAGTTGTAGAACGGCACGCCCATCGGGTTGTGCCGGCGACCGAGCACGACTCCCGGCGTGCTGGCAGGAACGAGCACGCAGGTGATGCCGGGATCCGTGCCCTTGCCGAGCAGGTTGTCCGGGTCTTTTAGCTTCACGGCGAGGCCGATCAAAGTCGAGACGGCGGCGAGAGTGATGTAGCGTTTGTCCCAGTTTAGCTTCAGCATGATCTGGCCCTTGGCGTCCTTGAAGACGAGGGCGCTCGAGACGACCGAGCCGGCGTCCGAGCCGGCGTTCGGCTCAGTCAAAGCGAAGCACGGGATCTCTTCGCCTCGGGCGAGGCGCGGCAGGTAGTAGTCTTTTTGCTTTTGCGTGCCGTAATGCAGCAGCAGCTCCGCGGGTCCGAGCGAGTTCGGCACCATGACGGTCACGCAAAGGGTGGTCGAATGTGTACCCAGGTGCGAGATGACTTCGCTGTGACCGAGCGCCGAAAAACCGAGGCCGCCGTATTCCTTGGGGATGATCATCCCCCAGAAGCGTTCCTTCTTGAGATAGTCCCAGACGTTCTGCGGCAGGTCTTTGTTCTGGTAGATTTCCCAGTCGCTGACCATGCTGGCGACTGTCTTCACCTGGTTTTCGATGAAGGCCTGCACGGCGGGCTCCGCTTTTGGGTACGGTTCCTTCCGGATGCGCGTGAAGTTCGGCTTGCCAGAGAACAGCTCCGCGTCCACCCAGGTCGAACCTGCTTCCAGCGCGACGCGCTCGGTCTCGGAGATCTGCGGCATCAGCTGCAACTTGTCCATGATGCGCATGATCTGGTTGGACACCAGCATCCGGCGCAGGGGCGGCAGGTTGAACCCGACCATCACGACCGCGATCACCGCAATCAAAGGCAGCGGTAGACCCAGCAACCAGGAGAAGGCAAGAACGGCGACCGTCCACGCCGCGAACGGGGCGCCGATGAATCCCAAGGCGATGATCGCCGCCGCAAAGAGCAGCCATCCGCCGACGGGAGACATTTCCGCGAGCCAGTTGTAGTAGAGATTCATCTTCGTTTCCTCTTGCGCGGGTCCGTTTCGACACCGTGATGATACGTTAGTTAGTCCCTGGCGCGAAACTGCGTATTCTCGTCTCGCCACCGAGATCCTTCGGGCCTCTGGCCCTCAGGATAGTCTCTGTCGCGCCAGGGGCTATGCTGAGGAGCCTGCGACGAAGGATCTCGCTCTTGCATCATCGAAGACTCCGTTGCGCGCCAGAGACTAGTTGGGCTTGGCCGTCAGCAACAGCGTGGGTCGCGCGACGAGCGAGCGGTCGAACGTTCCCTTGCCGATGTCGCAGCTCGGGCGGCTCGGCCGGTAGTGGTACCAGAAGACGCGCAGCGCCAGGTCTTCCGCCGTGGGATCCGCGCAGGTTTCGCGGTACGCCGTGAAAAACGCCTGGCGCGAATCCTTGTCGCCGCCCTTCGGCAGATAAAGCGTCAGCGAAGGCGGCGTCGCGACGTCGCCGCTCCACGAGACGGGGAACTTCGCCTTGAACGGCACCACGGTCGTGCCTCCGTCATCAGCAATTTTGGCCGTGTCGAGCTCGACGTCCACCCGGTCCGGATCCATGAGGCCGCCGATCTCCCGCAGCTGGCCCGAGGCGTAAGCCAGCTGGTCGCGGGCTTCCTGGAGCCACGCCGACTTTCCGGAAGCGTGCGTGCGAATCGAGCCTTCCGCCAGAGTCGCGTCGAATACGAGAGGCTTCGCGGCGGGCGCGACTTTGACTTCGCTGGCGGGCTCCGCGTTGAAGCGGTCGATCAGACGGCAGCCAGCCGCTGCGCCGAAGACCCATAAGGTCGCGCCAATCCGATAAAGAGTCCGCTTGTGTAAATGCATGCGAGAAGCCTCCATCTCGACCTTTCGTCCATTAAGGTATGGACGCTTAGGACCGGTTTGGCCGGGGGTCCGACCTCTTTGAGATTTTCCAGGATTTTTGCAGATAGGAAAACCAGAGTCGCCCGAGTGTGTCGAGCATCGGTTATACTGAATGTCACAATCAAAGGTATCCCCGTGCCCTTGGCGTTCAAGATCGGTGCCATAGCCTGTGGTGCGTTCCTTTTCGGGTTCTGCCTGATCTATGCCATTTGGCGGCCCTGCATTCGCGGCGGAGCGCCGAAGTGGGACTGGAAGACCATGCTTCTTTACATGGGCGTCGCGCTTCCCGTCTGCGTGATGGTGGAAGTGCTCTGCGGCAAGCTTCACCTCGCGCTCTTCGAGACGAAGCTTTGGCGTTACCAAGTGCTGCCAGCGCACGACGGAATGACGTCCCTGCTCAACTTCGCCATCTGGCCGCTCTATGGCTGGCACACTTTCCTTTATGAACAGGCGTCCCGGACCTGGCGTCTCTCGCCCTTGGTGAGGAATGCGATCTGGACGGCAAAGCTCGCGTTGAGCGGCGTCGTGCTCGAATGTCTTGCCAATCTCGGTAGCCTCGCGCTGTTCGACCGGCATTACTTCTACTACTTTCCGGGAGACCTCGCGCACCTGTCGTCCTTCCAGGTGGTGCCCTACTATTTCCTGGGATCGCTCGGCCTCTGCCTCTTGCTGAACGTCCTACGGGACGTCCGGCCGAAGTTGGCCGTCGCTTTGCTCTGTTACGCGCTTGGTTGCGCCTTCCTGGTGTGGTGACGCCGACCGGGGTCCCGGTCTCCTTAAAGTTTTCCCGTCTTTTTGCCGATAGGGAAACAAAGGAACCCAGGAGGGGTACCCATGCGCATGACCTGGAAGGTCGCCCGCCTATTCGACACCGACGTGCACGTGCACGTCAGTTTCCCGCTCATCGTCGTTTGGTACGTCGTCCTCGCGAAGGGAATCGGCCACAGCACCGCCACCTTGGGCATGGCACTGGCGCTCTTCGCGTTCGCTTGCCTCTGCATTCTCGCGCACGAATTCGGCCACGTGCTGGCGGCGCGTCGTTACGGCATCGGGACGAAAGAGATCACGATGCTGCCGATCGGCGCCGTCTCGCGCCTCGACCGCAATCCCCACACGCCGGAAGAGGACCTGATCATCAGCGCCGCCGGGCCGGCCGTCAGCATTTTTCTGGCTTTTGCATTTCTGGTGGGAGCGCGCCTCGCGGGCGACCGCACCGTCCTCGACCTGTCGCAGGTCGCATCCGGGACGATCTGGGCGAAGCTCTTCTGGACCAACGTCATCATCACACTCGTCAACCTGATCCCCGCCCTGCCGATGGACGGAGGCAAGCTCATCAAGGCCGGTCTCTCGCTCTTCATCGAGCAGGCGACGGCGACGCGGATAGCGGCGGGACTCAGCTACGCCGCGGGCGTAGCGATGCT
>JAYVBB010000149.1:0-3543 GCA_043750715.1 Pseudomonadota bacterium
GCCACGGCCTTTCCGAGCATCGCTCGGCCGACGCCTCCTACCCGTTTCTGGAGTTCATCCCCGACGTCTTCCGGGCCGCCGACGAGCTCGGTTGGAGCAAGTTTTCCCTCCTCGGGCATTCGCTCGGTGCCGCCGTGTCCAGCATGGCCGCCGGCACGTTCCCTCAACGCATCGACGCCCTGTTCCTAATCGAGGGCCTAGGGCCGTTGACGGCCGCGCCCGAGGAAGCGCCCGACCGGCTGGCGACGCACCTCGCCGCAAGGGAACGCCTCAAGAGCAAGAGCCCGCCCGTCTACAAGTCGGAGCAGGAAGCCCTCGCGGCGCGCGCCGAGGCCGGCGACTTCGTCCGTCCCGAGTCGATCCTTCCCGTCGTCCAGCGGGGGCTCAAGGCCGTCCCGGGAGGCCTCACCTGGGCGAGCGATCCGCGCCTCAAGCTCCCGACCGCGCTCCGCATGACCCACGAGCAAGCCTTGGCTTTCCTCGGCCGGATCTCGTGCCCCACCCAAGTCATCAAAGCCGACGCCGGGTTGGCCCAGGCGCACGGCGCGCACTTCGCGGAATTTGCCAAGCGAGTCAAACAGCTTACGGTCAAGTCGCTGCCCGGCGGCCACCACCTGCACATGGACGATCCCGCACCCGTCGCCCGCTTGATCGAAGACTTCTTCGGGTCGCTTTAGTTATAATGTAGGTTCCAGGCTCGCACACTGCCGTAACGAAGGGACGCCATGAAAGCCTTTTTGACCCTCGCCATTTCCTTCGCGACCATCGGCCTGAGCGCCTGCGTTACCGAGCAGCAGCCTGAAAAAGCGGCAGAGCCCGTCGTCGAGCAGACCACCGGAGTCCCCGACTGGCAGTCGACGCTGATCGACGACCTCCAGACGGTGGAAGGCAAAGGCGACGTCTTCCTCGACGGGGCCTTCAAACTTTACGACCAGCTGCTCTCCGAAGAGCCGCTTACCGCGGAACGGAAAACGGCGATCGACGACGCCGTCAAGACGAGCGCCGGTCGCTATGCCGAGCTCGTGCAGGCGATCACGAATCTCAAAGGCGACCTCGCGCGCAAAGACATCAAAGCTTCGCTGCCGCTCGCGGGCGACACCGGCGAGACCGAGTACTCGTCCGTCAACGAGCTGTTCGCCTTCTACCGCACTTCCAACGCGGCGCCGGGTGCCTACGACCCGAACGGCGGCGACAGCATCACCAAGGTACTGTTCGAAGGCGCTCAGGCCGGCGACCAGGTCGGACTCGACAGCCTGCCGAAGCAGCAGCGCGACGCGCTCATGCTGCTCGACTACCTGCGCCTGATCTCGAACGACCTGACGTACGTCAGCAACACGGTGTCGGACTGGATCGACCTCGAAGGCAAAGACCTGGAAGCCTTCGCCCACTAGTCACTCGACGTAGTCAAGGTCTTTGCCGAAGGATTCCTTGAGGCCCGCGAGCGCCGCGACCGCGATCACGATGCAGCCGACGCCGATGTAGAGCGCGCTTTGGGAGAGCCCATGGGTGCCTTTCAGCGACTTGAGCAGCATCGTCAGCAGGACGACCGAGCCGCGCACGAAATTCGGCACGGTGATGGCGACCGTGGCCCTGACGTTCGTCCCGAACTGCTCGGCGGCGACCGTCACGAAAAGGGCCCAATAGCCCGAGGAGCACCCGAGGGCGAACGCCAGGAAGTAGTAATACTCCGGCGAGCGGCCCGGCGAGTAGACGAACAAGACGATCAGGGCGAGGGTCGCCAGGACGAAGGCGAGGATGACCTTCTTGCGGCTCCGGAAATACTGGCTGATCAGACCCGAACCGATGTCCCCGAAGACGAGACCCAGATAAGAAAAGAGGATGCCGCTGCCCGCCGAGACCGGACCGGTGGCGCCGAGTTCCTTGCAGATCTCCGGCGAGAACGTCACGAGAATGCCGATGACGAACCAAAGCGGCACGCCGATCAGGATGCAGCACACGTATTTGAAGAGACGCTGGGGATCACGCAGTAGCATGAGGAAGTCGCCGCGTTTGACCTCGGCGCGTTTCTTGAGGTTGTCGAACATGCCGGACTCGAAGAGCCGGACCCGGAGCATGAGCAGCAGCAATCCCATCACGCCGCCGACGATGTAGGCCGTCTGCCAGGTGAAGTTCTGGCCCATCACGGCCGCCAGCATCGCGCCCGAGACGCCGAACCCCGCGACGAAGCTCGTGCCGTAACCGCGCGTTTCCTTGGGCAGCGTTTCGCTCACCAGGGTCACCGCGGCGCCGAGCTCACCCGCCAAGCCGATGCCTGCGATCAGCCGCAGCCAGGCGTACATTTCGACGGAAGTCGTGAAAGCGTTGGCGATGTTCGCCAGCGAATAGAGAATGATCGAGCCGAACAGCACCGAGATCCGGCCGCGCTTGTCGCCCAGGATCCCGAAGATCAGGCCGCCGAGCAGCATGCCCGTCATCTGCATGTTGATCAGGCGGATCCCGACCTCGAGCAGCTGGTCTTCGGGAACGCCGAGGTCCTTGAGGCTTGCTACCCGGACGATGCTGAACAGCACCAGGTCGTAGATGTCGACGAAATAGCCCAGGGCCGAAACCATGACCGTCGTGTTGAGGAGCGCAGCTTTGACGGAGAGTGGAGCGTCGACGGAACCTGATGTCACTTGGCGGCTACCTTCCAGGAGGTCTTGCCTTCGTGGACGTCACGATAGCAGGTGGTTTTGTCCTTCGTGCAGACGAAGGCGACGAACTTGTATTGGATCTCGCCTTCCGGCTTGGCCGGTTTGGCGGTGGTCGCGAAGGTGAAGCTCGCGTTCTTTTCGTCGAGCTCGGCACGCGTGAAGGTCGTCTTGGCTAGCGTCAGGCCGTCGGAACTTTTCAGCTCGAGCTTCCACGGACCCTCGAGGTTGATCACCAGTCCGCCGTTGGGCTCGTTTTTGAACGTGAACTCGAGATTTTCTCCCGCCGGCCTGGTGTCGACTTTGACGGTGCCGTGAACGTCGGCCGCCAGCACGGTGGCAGCCGTCGCGGCCAGGACGGTCGCGATCAGGATCTTTTTCATGGTTCCCCCCTTAGACTTTCGAGACCCTGTGGGTACTCATGCGTTCCACTTTGAGCACGTTCGGGATCGATTCGACTTTGCGGATGATCGCCTGGAGCTGGGTCAGCGTCTGCACCGTCATCTCGAACTCGAGAACACCCATGAGGTCGGGCGTGACCCGGATCTGGGCCCGGGAGATGTTGGCTCCGCAGGCCGAGATGCCGCTGGTGACTTCCGCCAGGACTCCGGGCTTGTCCTGGGCAGTGACCCTGAGGAACGCCGCGTGCAGTCCGCGACTGGAATCGGCTTCGCTCGCCCAATGTACCTCGACGCGGCGCTGAGGGTCCATGTCCAATGCGCGCGGGCAGCTGGCCCGGTGCACGGTAACGCCGCGACCGCGGGTAATGAATCCGGAGACTTCCTCGCCCGGCAGCGGATGACAGCACCGCGCGAAGTTGATGAGGACGTTTTCGATCCCGTGCACGAGGATCCCCGACGACGAGGTCTTGGGGATTTGATGCTGCTTTTGC
>JAYVBB010000150.1:0-7560 GCA_043750715.1 Pseudomonadota bacterium
TTCTTCGTCGCCTGGTACTCCGGCAACCCCTACGAATGGGCGGTCTTCGAGAAGCGCGCCGTCGGACCGTATGCCTTCTACTTCTGGACGATGGTGTTCTGTAACTGCATCTTCCCGATGGCTTTCTGGTCGAAGAAGGTCCGGAGCAGCATCCCGCTGTCGTTCTTCATCTGCATCCTGATTAACGTCGGCATGTGGTTCGAGCGTTACAACATCATCGTGTCGTCGCTGGTGGAAGACTTCGTGCCTTCCAGCTGGGGCCACTTCGAACCGGGGATTTGGGAGATCGTCATCACTTTCGGCTCGTTCGGCCTCTTCGGAACGTTCTATTTCATCTTCTGCAAATTCTTCCCGATCATTTCGCTCTCGGAGATCAAGTTGATCATGCCCAAGCCAATGAGCGGCAAGGCGGCGGGGGGCCACCACCATGGCTAAGTCCACCGTCGACAAAGACCAGGGCGTCATCGGCATCTTCCGCCATCTCGACACGCTGTGTAACGCGATCGAGAAGGTGAGGGAACGCGGCGACTTCGCCGGCTACGACGTGCTGAGTCCGACGTCCTACCACGAGATCGAGCATGCTTGCGGCTTCGGGGCCAGCCCCGTCCGCTACTTTACGTTGATCGGCGCGCTCACCGGAACCTGCTCGGGATTCGGCCTCGCGCTGCTGACCGACTGGGACTGGCCGATCGTCGTAGGCGGCAAGACAGGCGGCATCTACTCGCTGCCCGCTTACGTCGTCATCGGCTTCGAGTGTACGATTCTCTTCGGCGCCATCGCGACCATCCTCGGCATTCTGGTGATGAGCCGGATGCCGAATCCGAGGCGCCGGATCCTCGATCCGCGCACGACCGACGACCGCTTCGCCATCTTCGTTCCCGGCGCGCGCACGGACGGTCCGCAAGGGCAGTTCTTGAAGGAATGCGGCGCGGAGGAGGTCCGTAACACATGAAGAAGCTTTCCTTAGCGCTCCTCGTTCTCTCCGCCACGGGTTGCCGCTACGACGGCACCGACACGAAGATGCAATGGGCCCCTGACATGGCGGACTCGCCGGCGAACAAAGCGCAGCGCACCTATCTGGATCCGCCGGAAGGCTCCGTCGCGATGAACGCGATCTTCTACCCGAAGACCGCGGAAGATTCCGAAAAACTGGTCTCGATGCCGCAGGGCATCACGCCGGATCTGGAGAAGGGCAAGGTCCTCTTCGAAACCTACTGCCAAATCTGCCACGGTCCCGACGCCAAGGGCGGCAAGACGATCCCGCAGATCGCTCCCCCGAACATCACGGACCCGGTCTACAAGGCGAAAGCCGATGGCTTCTTCTTCTACCGCATCACCTTCGGCACGGCGGTGATGCCGGGCTACGGGCACGCGATCTCGGCCGACGAGCGCTGGCACATCGTCAAGTACCTCCGGACTTTGCAGGCGGCACCATGAATTCCCAAGGTCTTTTCGAGCAAAGGCAAAGCTTCTTCCTGACTCCGTCCCCGACGGTTCGGGGTGGTTTGATCTTCTGCATCCTTGCGGGCGTCCTCGCCTTCGTCGGCGGCATGTACGCCGGGGAAGCGACAAGGACGTGGGGCAGCTTCCTCTTCAACACGTTCTTTTTCTTCGCTATCGCGTTGGGTGGCGTCGCCTTCTCGGGCATGCAGGACGTCATCGGCGCCTTGTGGGGCCGCCCGATCATGCGTCTCCATGAATCGTTCGCCAGCTTCCTGCCGGTGGCGTTCCTGGCCTTGATCATCTATGTGGTTTGCATCACCTTCAAGATCGGCCACGCCGACCAGATCTACAGCTGGATAGCCAATCCCGAGTTGATCGAAGAGATGTTCGGCAAACGGGACTGGCTGAAGCCCGACTTCATGATCGCGCGCGACATCGGCGCTTTCGTCATCATCCTGCTGCTCGCATCCTGGCAGATGCGCAACAAGCTCTCGCGCGACATGGCCGTCGTCCGCGGTGAGAAAGAAAAAGCCGCGCAACTCGGCGACGCCGTGACGAAAAAGCTCCGCTACTGGAGCGCCCCGGTGCTCGTCGCCTACGCCCTGACCTTCTCGCTGCTCGCGTTCGACCTCACGATGTCGCTCGCCCCCAAATGGTATTCGACTCTGTGGGGCGGTTGGTCGTTTGCCGCCATGATGCAGACGCTCATGGCATCGACTCTGATCTTCATGTACTCGATGAAAAAAACCCACCTCGGCCAATTAATGCGCCGCCAGCAGTTCCACGACGTCGGCAAGATGATGCACGGCTTCACGATCTTCTTCGCCTACCTGACCTACGCCCACGTGCTGACATATTGGTACGGCAACGTTCCGGAAGAGACCGAATACTTCCTGCACCGGATGCACGGCCCCTGGCTCGGCATCCTGATCGCGGCGCCGATCCTGGTGTTCGTCGTGCCGCTGTTCTCGCTGCTTCCGAAAGCGTCGAAATGGACGCCGGGCCTGGCATTGCCGATCTGCTTCTGCATCCTCTTCGCCCAATGGCTGGTGTCACTTCTGATCGTGATTCCGCAGGTCGCCGACGGCACCAAGTGGACCCTGCCGTGGATCGAAGTCGGCGCTTTCCTCGGTATGCTCGGCCTCTTCCTCAGCTCGATCTTCTGGTTAGGGAAACGGTTCCCGATGCTCTCCATCGGCGACCCTCTTCTCAAGGAAGCGCTTGCCGACCATCACTGACCCATAAGGTCGGCCTGAAAGGTCAGCCGAGGGCATTCGAATGCACCCAGAAGTAGCACACGAAGGCCACGACCAGGTTGATCATCCAGACTCTGACGTTCGCAAAGAACAAAGGCAGTCCCCTTGCCGGTTTCACCAAAGGTCTTCGGCAACCGGGGGACCCACTTGAGAAAAATCCCAAAGCCTTCCACATACCGCCGTCGTCTCGCCCTGTTACCGCGTTCCTGTGAAAGATGCGATAATGGAGGAAACCCCACAGCGAGGACCGTATGGCCGGAGCCTTCGAAACTGCAGCCCGCGCCGCGATTCAGGACCTGATCGAATCCCACGCGCAGCCCTCGAAGTTCGGGTTCATCCTGAGCCACGACGCCGCCCGGGATCTGACCAACGAGCTGTTCAACCTGCTCGAGACCAGCCGTAACCTCAAAGCTCAGGGCGACCGCTTCCTCGCGACCGGCGGCGCGCCGGCGTCCAAGCCGGGTGCGATGAGTCGCGGTCCCAAGCGCTGAGTCATGGCGCAGAAGATCGCGTTTCAGGGAGTCGAGGGCGCCTATAGCGAGCGCGCCGCGCGCGAGTTCTTCGGCAAGAAGGCCGAAACGCTGCCGTGCCTGGAGTTCCTCGACGTTTTTCTCGCCGTGAAAAAGGGGCGGGCGAAGTTTGGTGTGCTGCCGATCGAGAACTCGCTCACAGGAAGCATTCACCAAAACTACGATCTCATCCTGGGTCACGACGTGCAGTTGATCGGCGAGGTGAAGGTCCGGGTGTCGCATCAGCTCCTGGCGCTTCCCGGCGCGAAGAAGAGCGACCTCCGCGAAATCTATTCTCATCCGCAGGCTTTGGGCCAATGCGCGAAATTCCTGACGTCGCTGCCGAAGGCCAAGCCGGTTCCTCATTTCGACACGGCTGGCTCCGCGCGGTTCGTCGCGGAAAGCGGACTGAAGCATCGAGCGGCCGTTGCCAGTCCCGAAGCGGGCGTGCGCTACGGCCTGAAGCCGCTCGCCAAGGCGATCGAGGACAACCCACACAATTTCACGCGCTTCTGGGTCATCGCGCCCGGCCGGGCCAAGCTTCCCAAAACCCGACGAGCCAAGGGTCTCAAGACCTCGGTCGTGTTCGCGTTGAAGAATCTTCCCGGGGCGCTGTATAAAAGTCTGAGCGTTTTCGCCGTGCGCGACATCGATCTGCTGAAGATCGAATCGCGCCCTATCCCAGGCAGTCCTTGGCAGTACGTGTTCTATTTAGATTTCGCGCAGCCGGTGGACGAGTCCCAGGGGCGTAAGGCGCTCGACCATCTCGGCGAAATCACCGCCTTCACGCGCGTTCTCGGAACTTACGCGCCCGGCTAAGGAGCATAGCGATGAAGAAAGCGAAAGAAGTCTGTCAGTACGGACTTTGGCCGAGCCGTCTCACCCCTAAAACGATGGGCCAGAGCCGCCGGCTCGTTGAAACGCAGTGGGACGACGACGGCAAGACGTTGGTCTGGCTCGAGGGCCGGAGCGACCGCAACGTCCTCGTCGCGATGAACGTCGACGGCGCCGAAGCGCCGCGCGATCTGACGAGCGACCTCAGCGTCCGCGGCAAGGTCGGCTACGGCGGCGGGGATTTCACGGTCGCCCGGGGCGCCGCCTACTTCGTCGACGGCGCGTCCGGACGACTTTATCGCCAGGAGCTCGCCGGCGGTGCCGCGCGCGCCCTGACTCCGGCCTTCGGCGATCTCGGCGCACCCCGCGTCTCGAAGGACGGCCGCTTCGTCGCGTACGTTCACCACGACGCGGAACGCAAGGACCGGATCGGAGTCGTCGACGCGGAAGGCAAATGCTGGCCCCGGATCTTCACGGAGGGCAACGACTTCTATACGCAGATCCGCTGGAGCCCCGACGGGATGCTCTTCGCTTACGTGGCGTGGAATCACCCGAACATGCCGTGGGACGGCGCGCGCCTTTTCCTGGCGGCGGTCGAGTACGGCAAAGACGGGCTGCCGGCGCTGGGTAAACCTAAATGCATCGCCGGCAACGAAGAAACGGCCATCTTCCAGCCCGAGTTCACTCCCGACGGCCGTTCGCTGCTCTACGCGAGCGACGAGAGCGGCTTTTGGCAGCTCCATCGCCATGATTTGGCGACGGGATCCTCGCGCCAGCTCACCGACACCGAGCAATCCGAATACGGGCTGCCGAACTGGGCGCAGGAGCAGCGTCTCTATGCGATCATGGCGGACGGCAAAACCGCCATCGCCGGCGTCAACAAGCGGGGCTTCGTAAGGCTGAACCGCGTCGACCTGATCTCGGGCGACACGCACCTGATCGACGCGCTGCAGAGCTATACCGACCTGAGCCAGACGACGATCTCGCCCGTCTCGGGCAAGCTCGCCTTTCTGGGTAGTTCGCCGGCCTTCGGACCGCGCCTCGTGGCCTACGACCCGAACACCAACGAAGCGCGCGTCGTGGCGCGTGTTTCCGGCGATACGATGGAAGCCGGCGACCTTTCGGAGCCGGTCGCCGTCACCTGGCCGTCCGGACCGGCGGGAGAAGAGGCTCATGGGTTGTTCTACCCGCCGGCCAGCAGCAATTTCCAGGGCACCGGCAAGCCTCCGCTCGTCGTCATCGTTCACGGCGGACCGACCAGTCAGGCCCGCGCCGGCTATTCCGCGCAAACCTTGTTTTTCACGACCCGAGGCTACGGCGTCCTGCTGGTCAACCATCGCGGCTCGACCGGGTACGGCCGGAAGTACATGCTGAAGCAACGCGGGCGCTGGGGACTGGTCGATGTCGAGGACTCCGTCTCCGGAGCCAGATACCTCGCCGAGCAAGGCAAGATCGACGGCCAGCGCACGGTAATTATGGGCGGCAGCGCCGGCGGCTACACCGTCCTCCAAACCATGGTCGACGCCCCGGAGGCCTTCACCGCCGGCATCTGCCTCTACGGGATCGCCAACCAGTTCACGCTCGTCGCCGACACGCACAAGTTCGAGGAGCGTTACAACGACATGCTGCTCGGAGCGTTGCCCGAGGCCGCCGAGCTCTATCGTCTGCGCTCGCCGCAGTTCCATGCCGCGAAGATCAAGCGCCCGCTCGCCATTTTTCAAGGCGACAAGGACAAGGTCGTGCCGAAGGACCAGTCCGACGTCATGGTGAAGGCGTTGCAACGCAACGGCACGCCGTACGTCTACCACATCTACGAAGGCGAGGGGCACGGCTTCCGGAAGACGGAGACGCTCGAGCACTTCTACAAAGCGGTCGACGCCTTCCTCAAGGAAAACGTCATTTACCGCTGAGCTCGAGGAAGTCGAAGAAGTCGTCGGGGTCGACGCCGAGACCCAGCAGAATGCCGCACTTGCCGCAAGGCCGGGGGTCCATCTGGAAGCTCGAGCCTTCGCGCCGGAAGTGCTCCATCTTCAGGAGATCCGTCGTTTCGTCGTGGCACCCGGGGCAGATGAATGGGATGAGCACCGAGCGGATGACTTTCGGGTCCATCTTGGCGCCGAGCAGCCGCGGGATGTGATTGACCGTTTCGATGAACGACGGCGGGCACTCGTGGTACTCGAACTTCGCGTCGAAGCGCTTGAGCACGACCGCAAGAAGGCGGCCGAGGCCTACGCTGTTGACCCGCTTGAGCTCGCGCAGATTCATCCGGATCGGGCTCGAGGCCGTAAGCAGGACGTTGAAGTCCGCCGTCTCGTCGATGTCGCCTAGCAGGAGGTAAAATCCGTTAGCCGACGTTAGGGAAAAGGGCAATTGCGCCTCAAGCTTTGTGGGTGCAGTTGGCGCCGTAGACCTTTGTTCCGAAGATCCATTTTTCGCGGACCGTCACGTCCGCGGGACCGCCGGGTACCTTGTCTTTCGCGGTCTCGCTTTTCCACTCTAGCTTCAAGCCGCCGTCGAAGCTCTGGCAGTAGTAGCGTCCGCCGTCATTGCGGCGAAAGCAGTGGCCTTCCGCGCCGTTTTCCATCTCGTAAACCGACAAACGCACGCTCTTCTCGAGCGTCGTGGTGTCGGGGTCGGTCGGCGGCTCTTCGTCGGCGTCCTGCTCGGCTTCCTTGGCGCTCGCGATCTCGTCCGGCGTCATCGTGATTTCGAGCACGTTGATGCGCTTGTGTGGCGCGCCTGCTTCCAGGGAGCAGGAGAAGAGCACTTTCTCGTCGGTTTCGAGCGCGACCGGCTCATTCGCGGAGCCGCCGGTGCAAGCCGACAGAACGAGCGGCGTCAGGACCATCAACGACCATTGCAATCCACAGGTGAATCTCATCCGTTTCCACTCCTTCAGCAAGCTATTACAGGCGTTCGGGGCCGACGTAGCCGGCGCCTGGCGCGTCGAGGTAGAGCAAACCTTCCGTACTGACGACGATGTCGAGCGTGACCCAGTCGTCGGTCTGCGTGATGTTCTCGAAGCGGACTCCGGACCGCTGGTCCTGATAGAACGTGACGTTTTCCGAGCCCGGGAAAGGATCGGAAGCGTCGCCGAAGTTTTCCGTGATGGGAGGCAGCGGCCGCCTTCCCTGGGGATTGCCGTGGTTCAAGTCGTCGCGGCCGTCGGCCTGGATCAGGGCGAAGTCCCGCCAAAGGAGCAGGCCGTGGCCGGGATACTCCGCGGACCAGCCGCGGTCGGAACGGTATTCGAGGTAGAAATTCGAGCCGTTGCCTGCGGGAACGGCGACGATGTCGTTGCTCAGCTCGACCGGGCGGATCGTCACGCGGCGGGTCGTCTGGTTGATCACGCGCGGCTGGGCCCAGCCGATGCGGACCTTGCTGAGCGGTTCGAAAGGGGCCGGATAACGGAAGAGGCGCTCGCGGTGCCCCTTCGTGAGCTTGGCGCCTTCCTTGACCAGCGGTTCTTTACCACCCTTTTCAAACACTTCAGCCGAGCAACGCAGACCCTGATGGAT